>RPQV01000068.1 GCA_003818595.1 Calditrichota bacterium | reverse complement strand
CCCGTTGCCGAGTCCCGAGCAACAATGGAAAAGGTGGCGATATTCTCATCATATTCATCGGCAAACGCCTGCGGAACATGGAGCATACACAACGCCATCAATAGATACACTTTCCTGATCATATTTCTCTCTCTGAATACATGAAAATCAAACGGCATGCAGCTCCAGGATAAACTATAGATTTAAATCCTGTTGTCCCGAACGAAGCGCATCAATGACGCGCATGTTGGAGATCGCGTCTGTCAAGGGAGTGGGAACAGGTAAATTATTCATTATAGCCAATGAAAATTCATCTCCCTGAAGCGTGTATTGATCACAAACGTCGAAAACGAGCTCTTTCACCGCGTCGCCCTTTTTGATAAAAATACGCGTCGGACGATCAGGCGGAGCGTTAAAGGGAATTTCGATTTCAACAGCTGCAAGAGTGCCGAAAATGAATACCCGTTGATAACGTTCCATGAGCGTGCTCACCGTAAAAGCGGATGTTCCATCGCGGAATTCCATCCAGGCAGACGCGAAACAGTCGGTTTGATACTGCGGATGCATGACCAACGATCCGGAAACCTTGAGGGGTTCATCATTGAATAAATAGCGCGCGAGGGATATGCCATAACAACCGATGTCCATCAAACCGCCCCCGCCCAGGTCTGCCTGATTGCGCACATTGAGCGGATCATCATTATAATAAGAAAAGAGAGTCTGAATGAAACGCAGCCGACCGATCTCTCCATCCTGAACCAGTTTTTTTGCACTCTGCCATTGCGGATGAAAACGATACATAAACGCTTCCATCACCTTGAGATGCGGATGACGCATGGCCACGGCATTAAGAGTCTGCGCTTCTGCGGCACTTACAGCGATCGGCTTTTCGCACAAAACGTGTTTGCCGGCGTGAATCGCCTGGACGGACAGGGGGACATGCAAATGATTGGGCAAAGGGTTATAAACAGCCTCGATTTCCGGGTCTGCTAAAAGCGCTTGATAAGAACCATATGCCCGCGGAATCGCTAATTTCTGCGCAACACTTTGGGCCTTTTTGTCCTCTCGAGAAGCAATGGCGTGAATTTCACAATATTTGCCTTTCCGCATGGCCGGAATCACCTTCTCTGTCGCAATCCTGGCCGTGCCGAGTATTCCCCATTTGATCTTCCTCATATTTTAACCCTTATCAAAACTTGTAGGCCACAAAAGTGATGTCGTCATTGGGTCGAGATGAACTTCGCCACTCATCACAGGATGTATTCAGAAAGCGGATGATCTCATTGACCGGTCGGTCGGCAATCTGCCCGAACAGAAGTTTGGCCCGGTCCATATCCAATTCTTCTCGTTGATGATTGAATAATTCCGGAAAGCCGTCCGACATCATCAGCAGCGCATCACCTGATTGGATCGTAAATGTTCTCTCTTCATAGGGAAAATAAAGCGAACCGCCGAGGGGCATGCTTTTTTGCTGCAATTCCTCGACATGACGATCATCTGCATGATACCACAAAACAGGGGGCATGCCGGCATTGGCGAGGCTGAGCGTACGGTCTTGTAGTCTTCCCAGCAGCATCGCCATATACAGATTACCGAGATTCATCTCATGCAGTATGGTGGACCAATTCTGCAGGATTGCCGAAAGATCAGCGTTCCGAGGCATCGCGTGAAACAGTGCCTTGATCGAGGCAACCATAATTCCGGCCTTGATGCCATGACCGGTGGCGTCTCCCACGGCAAACAACAGGGTGTCCGCATTGGTTGTGAAATCATAATAATCTCCCCCCACTTCCGTAGCGGTCTGCATGGAGACGGCGATTTCGACGTGAGCGAATTGGGGTACACGTTGCGGCAACATGGACATCTGCAGCTGCCGTGCATCCTCCAATTCCTGCGTTTTCCTCTCGTTATCAGCCTGCAGCAACCGCCGCTGAATCTCCTCATCCTTGGCGCGCCTTTCCTGCTCGATCGCCTCGTCGGAAAGCTCACGCACACGTACCAGTTGCAGCCGCAATTGCCGATGGGTTTCAGCAAAATCAAGCGAGATATAAATCGATAAGGAAACTGCCAAAAGAGGAATCGCATACATCCACACCAAAACCAGATCTCCGATCGGGCGGAGAATTCCGCTCAACAGCAAAAGTTGATATGAAAAAATAAGCAGAGTGCCCAGGAACCCGAGGCCGATAATCCATCCCCATTGCCTGTTCATTTTGCGGGATGTAAAGGTGAGACGAACCATATCGACAATGGCAGCAGCGAGGAGGGTGAAAATAATCAACTGGAAATAATTCTGCGTCGCCGGGAAAAAGAAGATCACCAGCGTAACGCCGGTGACGAGGATCAACGGCAAAAATGCAGCAAAGGGAAGCTTATGGTATACGGTCGAGTAAACGCTGAGCATGCCAAAGGCGATGGCAAGATTGATGGAGGTGATATTCATCACCATTATCCATGGAATATGGGAGGGTGATGTGATAAAGGGATCAGCGAAAGAGGTGAAGGCCATCACCGAAAAGCCCAACATGGAGAGCGCATAAAATAAATAATTCCAAAACTGTGGATAAAAAACAAACAATAACAGGTGAATGACCGCAAAAACAAGGGGAATGACTGAGAAAACGAGTTGATAAATAGAGAATGAACGAACGCGGTCGATTCGGGAGTGTATGGCCGCATTCAGTTCTCCTATATAAAGATTAAATCCGTTATTCATTTGGGGGAAAAAATAATTGGAGGGATTTTGTTCCGAATAGCGCACGGCCAGGAGGTGCACGCCCGAGCTGGAGAAAAAAAGAGGCCTGGGGGAATAATCCATTTCCGCCACTTCAGACTCGGTCGAGCTGCCGATGCGGCCTATGGCAGCGAGTTTTTTCCCATCGAGATATATCTCTGCAGCGCCGCGTTGCGTCAAAATAAAACCCAATGGCGAAGCGACCACCGAGGTGTCGACCACCACGTGCAGCCTGAACCAGCCGACGCCCGGCCAGGAATCGGGAAGATTTTTGCCGCTCTCCGACAATCTGAGCTTTTGCCACGCGGAATCGTCGAATGACGGATCTGCCCATTGCGCGCAATCGCCCGGGGCGTAAAGCCAATTTTCCCATAATTCCAGGGTGCCGCCTTTGTTCTCCATCCGTTGTTTCGATATGATGGGAGGAGCCGCCCCTTGGTCACGCCAGTGTTCCAGGTGGTACTGCAGGATGGTGTCGCGTTCCGCCTTGCAGGTAAAATTGGACAGTTCCATCCCCAGAGAATCCACCGCTTCGTTCTGCCAATCACCGCGCGTGAATTTAAATTCGATTAGAGTCCCTTTATCGAGCGTGACGGACTTGACCCAACGACCATCGCTTTGTTGCTCTAGGGGAAGGTGGCGAAAGCCCCACGCGCCGAGTTTCTGCAGGTTGCCGGTGATGAACACCCGCGATTTCTCCGGCATATTCTCGGCCGACACCGAAAAAGTGACTTTGACCTTTTGCGCCGAGGCGCCGAATGCCATTGAGGCGAGCGTCAATATGGAAATAAAGTAGAGATAGCGGTAAGTCATGGGAAACCCGCAACGTTTGACTGTTTTTATAAAGTAAGCAAAAGGAGGAAAATCTCCAATTGAAAACAGTCAGCACGAAAAAGAATATCGTTATAGACCGGTCAGAATTCTGATCGATCAGCTATTCCGCGAGCATCGCCTCAAATTCGGCCGCTGGAACATTGCGCACGACCAACTGACGCTCAATACGACCGTTTATTTTCATATTCATGGAAGAAACTGCAGTCTCCGAAAGCACAAATTCAGTCATCGTCACTTTCTGCACCCAGAACGAATCCAAATCGAGAAAAATGTCGCCAAAGTAGTGCGAGGAACCGTTTGTCTCTACCGGCATCGACGGCATGGGCTCCATGATCATTTTGAATGAACTGGCGCCCGAATCGAATCCGACAAGTGCGCACGGCCGTTCGTTGATCATGCTCACGCCTTTGAATGCCAGAGTTATCTCACCGTTCTGAAAAAAAGAACCTTCTTTAATTCCTTGGCCTAAATTGACCGGCGGAGTGGTGAAAGCGGCAGAATGAACCACAACATCACCGATTCGGGTCAAATTCTGAATTCCGTTCCCCTCCCCTGTCGGCCGGGAAAAAACATCGGCAAAACTATGAAAATCGATGAAATGGTTATAGACGGCGTAACTGTGCTCCACGTCCAATGGTTGACCGTCGCTGTCCGCAATGTTCGAGAATTTTTCATGCGGGATCCCGAATACCTGACCTTGGGAATCGATGCCGGGATCTTTTAAAAAAGGTTCGTATGACCAATCCTGCAGCGACGGCACGGTTTTCCGCGTTGATTTGGCGATTTGAATGGTGAATTTTCGACAAATATACACCGGATTGTCGTGCCCGGCTTTAAAGGATGCAGTGAGAAATAGCCAATAGCTGTCACTGCTCTCACGCGCACCGTTGGTGCCATAGCGAATCACCGTGTTTTCCATCACAAAATACTGGTTCGTCGATGCGCGCTCGCCGGACAATAGAAACGAGTTCTGCAGAGCATTGGTTAAATCAAATGCCTCAACAACACCGAACGTGAACAACAAACATACAATTATTCGCATTTACTGATTCTCCTTTCAGGTTAAATCATGAGCAATGCGGGCAGACACAACACCGGACCAATTGACCCTTGCTATTTGATTTTTGGCGCCTCCCGATGGACCGATCCTTGATCCAAAACCACTGCTTTGACTGCGCCATTTTCATCTTTGACAAAGGTCAATGATGCCACAACCACGCGAAGGAAAAATTCGGTTTCAGACTTGGGATAAATCTCTACGCGCGATTGTCCTGTCGCCTGCGAATAGAGCTGAGTTCCTTCTCGTGTGATGGACAGGATGAAACCCGGCGCCAGCTCATAGTCGCCCACGTATTGTTCGAGAACTTGCGCGGATAATTGTATTTCTTTTTCTTCCGGAATGCGGGGAACCTTCAGCGTCGCGCCGTTTTGGGTGTGCAGCCCATGGGTGACGCGACCGTTTTCATCGCGAACAAATTCGATCTGCGCGGCCGCCATTTTCCAAAAAAACTTGTTCGCACCGCTGGGGAAAATTTCAAATTCAGGCTGAGTACCCAGCTGAGCCAGCAGGTGGTTTCCCGACCGACGAATGGTCATCATCGCCTGTCCATAATCGTATTGGCCGACATAATCATCAAAAGCAGCAAAATCCACCGGTTGTTCAACCGTGGCAATATTTTGTTCTTTCATTACACCATAAAAAGTCATCTCGATGATTTGGTGAGCCAAATTGCCCGGTGACAAGTGGGGAATGTTGGCGGCGGCATTGCTCAAAACCACAACGGTCATCTTTTTATCCGGAACGCGGGTGATGAATGTGCTGAATCCGTGCAATCCGCCACCATGTTCAATCAGGCTCAGACCGCGCACATCAACCAATGACCAACCATAGCCATAGCTCCCACCCATTGCTGCGGCTTTTTCGCCTGAATTCAGAACGACAGGAGTAAAAGCGGGTGTCAACGATGATGGCGACAATATCTTGCCGGCGAAAATCGCTTCATTCCACCGATACAAGTCGCCGACATTGGCATAAAGATTTCCGGCGCCGCCCGCAAAATCCATGTTCCAATCAAGGGCTAAAGAAACTGCATCGTTTTGATATTGATACCCAACGGCCTCATGCGCCAGGTTTAGTCCTCGCCGATACACTCCGCTGCTGGTCATGCCGAGCGACTGGAAAAATGTTTCTTTGAGAAATTGATCAAATGAGCGGCCCGATACCTGCTCAACAATAACTCCCAAAAGGTAATAACCCGAATTGCAATAAGCCCAAGACTCGCCGGGAGAGAAAGTATAGCCCAGACTCTTTATCCAGGTGATCATCTCTTCTGTGGAAATATCTCCCGTCACCTGGTCGATAAAACCAGGAGCATCCGTATAACTGGCGATGCCTGAGGTGTGAGTGAGCAGATGGTGCAAAGTGACATCATCGCCGCGGGGAAAGTCAGAGAAATATTGAGATAATTTGTCTTGTACCGACAATTTGCCCTGCTCTTGAAGTTTCAGTATCGACGCAGCCGTGAATTGTTTGGTAATGGAGCCGATGCGAAAAGTGGTCTCCGGAATGATCGGGACTGACTTGTCAACGTTGGCCATGCCAATGCATTGTTGATACACAATTTTTCCATCTTGAGCGACCAAAACAGAGGCGCCGGGATAGTCCTCTTTTTTTGCGCGGCTGACAGTGAAATCGATCAACTCCTCCACCTTGGGCATTTTAATCAGCGTGTCGGCGCCAAATTTGACGAGCAGATCGATGAGTGATCGATTACCCTTGATCGTGGCGATATGTGCCGCGGTCAACCCGGGACCAATGATCGAATTGGGATTCACGCCGTTTTCGAGCAACAAGGTGACAGTCTGCATATTCCCATCGCCGGCGCTGTCGACCAGTTTTTCCGCCAGACTTGCCTGACTCAGCGGACGGACGGCAAAACCCCAATCACCCTGCAAATTGTGTATTTTAACGATCAAAGTGTTTTTGCCGGGCAATAATGAAACACCCATCAAATCCTCGTCAATCGTCACCGGCCTGCCGCGAAAATTTTCATGTACCAGGACGCCGTTGAGCCACATCTGCACCGCATCATCGCTTCCGATTCCCAAGACGGCTTTTTGGCCGGCGTCCGCGCTGATGTCAGCGACAGCGTACACATAATGATAGTCGATGCGATTGTAAAGAGCCGCCAGATCAATCGCATTCGATGGACTGACGAAGGTGCGCCAGGGATAGTCGATGCCGTTCACGGTGAGTTTGCCAAGGGCTAAACTCGCGATAATTTGATCCGCGGGGACGACATTTTCCTGAAACGCCTTTTCCTGCGCTTCCATCGACGTGTCAGATGGACCAACGGGGATGGGCACGGTAATTTGCCAACGGGTTATAAAGATATCCGGTACGACGGATTGCTGTTCCGCTGCAGATAGATAAAGTACACCGATCAAGAGGATATAAATGCAGATTCTCATAACCTTATTTCCTTTGTGTTTCATGGATGCTTCCTGATTCAATTCGGCTTGAAAGAACTGATTGCACGTGCAAAGCCGACGCAGTTTCGGATGATATATTCAGCAGCACTGTGGTAAACGATTTCTATGCAGATTTGTTACTTGTTTTTGCACACGCTGTCAATAAATTAACGAAATATTTACTTGAAACAACGAAAAAAAATGATCATATTAGAAAAACTGAACCAAACTCATTTTAATTCAACTTTGGGAGAGGACTATGAAAACTGCATTTCTATTACTGATTTTGGGATTGTTGACTAGTTGCGTAATGGGAGCGACCGTAGAAGAGTTGATCGCGCAGGGCGATGCCGCACATGATGCGGCCGAACACGTTGCCGCCTTGACTGCTTATCAATCGGCTCTGGCACTGGATGCCAAGAGTTGTGAAATCACCTGGAAAATTTCTCGCTCATACGCCGATATCGGGGATGAAAAAACGGATCAAGCCGAAAGAACCGAAAACTTTAAAAAAGCGGAAGATTTTGCCCGCCAGGCAATAGAAATTTGCCCGAACAGTGATATGGCGCACTTGTCCCTTTCGATTGCCATCGGTCGTGTGGCGCTGATGTCCGGGAAAAAAGAGCAGGTGCAGCTCTCCCAATATGTCAAAGCCGAGGCTGAAAAGGCGCTGGAGTTGAATCCGCAGAACGATACGGCGCACCATGTCTATGCCCGCTGGCATCGCAAAGTCGCCACCTTGAGCGGAATTTCCAAAACCTTTGCCAAGATACTTTACGGCGGACTACCGCCGGCGAGTCTCGAAGATGCTGAAAAACACTTTCTCAAGGCTGCCGAACTCAAACCGGACCATATCAATCATTATCTCGAATTAGGCATCACCTACGAAGAAATGAATCAGCCGGAAAAAGCAAAAGCGGCTTATCAAAAGGCCCTTGCCTTGACGTCTAAAAACAACCAGGACAAGGGATATCAGGCGGATGCCTCTGAACGACTGAAGACTCTCAACTAACCGGTGAATTTTTTCTCAATGACCGCAAAAATGTCGGATATTGTCGTCATATCCGACATTTTTGTGTAATCTCTGCTTGAAACGGTATCGCCTCCCCATCAGATTTATTCGTGCAGCGGACATATTTTTACCACAACCGATACTGTCTGCGCTTCGGACTTGTTATCCCCTGTTGACGGCCGCTGGAATTCTTCGCTCATCGACGACCCGCATCCGCGATCGCAAAAATGCACTGCTCTGAAGGGCAGCGTGTCTGCCTTTTCATTCAATTTTGTATCTTTTTCATATTTTCATTCATATATGGCAGTTCATTGCCGGCCAATAATATCTTTGATATTCTTTATCTGTCTGATATTAATAATCTTATAATATCTGCCCCAAAAGAAGTATTTGTGGATTTTTGCGCATAAACAGGCATTTCATTTGCTTTTGAGCGTCGCACTTTCCTTGTATTTACGCACTCGTAAACAGCTGAGGATTTGAGAATGAGCAAAACGATTTTGCCCACCCGTTGGAATGCTGCCGGCAGTCGCCGGGCAGAAGGCTTGTATGATCCTGCATTTGAACACGACAGTTGCGGCGTCGGCTTTATCGCGCGCCTGGACGCCAAACCCGATCATCAAATTGTTGCCGACGGGGTTAAAATTCTGATCAATCTGGAACACCGCGGCGCCATCGGCGGCGACAAAGGAACCGGCGACGGCGCGGGATTGCTCTTCAAATTGCCGGACACATTTTTCCGCACTATAGAACATGAATTGGGATTTTCAATCCCGCCAGAGGGGGACTATGCCGTCGGCATGATCTTTATGCCGCAGGATGCCGCCCTTCGCAACGACTGTATCTCCGCATTCGAAAAAGCGGCAAAATCAGAAGGCACCCGTGTATTGGGCTGGCGAGCGGTTCCGGTGCAGAGCGACCATCTCGGAGAACTGGCGCGCAGAACCCAGCCGCGAATCGAACAGATATTTCTCGGACGCGGCACAATCCCCCAAGAACACTTTGAACGCAAGCTCCTGGTCATTCGACGGGTAATTGAAAAAGAGGTGAACAGTTGGCAGGGCGTCGATACCGGCCAGTTTTATGTGGTGACCCTGTCCAGTCAGATCATCACCTACAAAGGACTCATCACCGGCACGCAATTGCCGATTTTCTATCCGGACATCACCAATATCAACTTTAAGACGCCCTTCACATTGGTACATCAACGCTACAGCACCAATACGTTGCCGACCTGGAGACTGGCACAGCCGTTTCGACTGCTCGCCCACAACGGTGAAATCAACACCCTGCGAGGAAACATCAATCGCATGCGCGCCCGCGAAGCGCGGATTCAATCACCGCTGTTCGGCAAAGATATCGAAAAGATCAAGCCGATCCTGATCGAAACGGGCAGCGACTCGGCCATTTTCGACAACGCGTTGGAATTGCTGGTGCGGGCCGGAAGATCGCTGCCCCATTGCATGATGATGATGATCCCCGAAGCATACGGTCCCAAAGTGCGCATGAGCATGGACAAACAGGCGTTTTATGAGTACCATTCCGCCTTGATGGAACCCTGGGATGGTCCTGCCGCCGTCGCTTTTACTGACGGCAGATACATTGGCGCCACTCTCGACCGCAACGGACTGCGCCCGGCCCGCTATACCATCACCAAAGACGGCCGCGTCGTCATGGCTTCTGAAACCGGAGTTCTGGATTTTGAGCCGGAAAACATTCTCCGGCGCGGCCGGCTTCAAGCGGGCAAGATGTTTCTGGTGGACCTTGAACAAAACCGAATCGTTCCGGACAACGAAATCAAGGCTAAAATATCCCGCCAACGACCTTATCGCCGGTGGGTGAAGGTGAATCACGTGGAATTGCGCGGACTCTTCGCCCCGGCGCGGGTGCCGCGGTTGGAGCCGCTGCAGCTCCGCCGTCTTCAGCACGCATTCAATTATACTGACGAAGAACTCAAAATTATTTTAGCGCCGATGGCGACCAATGGTCAGGAACCCGTGGGTTCCATGGGAAATGACGCCGCCTTGGCCGTGCTCTCCGAGCGACCCCAATTGCTCTTTGGATATTTCAAACAGCTTTTCGCCCAGGTAACCAACCCTCCGATCGATCCGTTGCGCGAGGAGCTGGTCATGTCGCTGGAAAGCTTTGTCGGCCGCGAAAAGAATTTTTTAGAAGAGACTCCGGAACATTATCGCGGCCTGAAATTACAACATCCGGTACTGACCCCTTCGGACCTCGCGCGTATTCGCCAATCCGAATACACGACCATCAAAACCACTGAAATTGATATACTCTTTTCCGCGACAGGCGGCGGGAAAGAGATGGAAACGGCTTTGGATACGATCTTTGAGCAGGCCAAAAGCGCGATTTTGGAGGGGTCAACGATCATCATTCTCACCGACCGCAATCTGGCCAAAGAACGGGCGCCCATTCCCGTCATGTTGGCGGCGGCCGGATTACATCATTACCTCATCAAAGAAGGCCTGCGCAATCTGGCTGGGATTATCCTCGAGACCGGCGAAGTCCGCGAAGTCATGCATTTTGCTCTGCTGATCGCTTACGGCGCAGATGCCATTTGCCCCTAT
>RPQV01000067.1 GCA_003818595.1 Calditrichota bacterium | reverse complement strand
ACCGAAGATTGGCGGGTGATGAACAGATCGCAGTTGGCGACCATATGTTCGGTGACGCCGTCGCTGAAGATCAAGGCCTCAGGCGCCCAGCGGCGGATTTCCGCTGTGGCTCGTCTGATTTTTTCTGCGGGATGAAGCTTGAAAATGAGTTTTCTTCCATCTGCAATGTGTTTTGCGCGCTGGATGAATTCCCGACGATTCTCAAATTCGCCGCATTCGCGCAGATTAGATGTCACCGCGAGCGCGTAATGGTGATGAGGAAAATTATTCTGCCGATATTTTTCAAAATCGTCAAAATTCGGGATGCCGGTCACGTGCAGCTTTTCTGGCCGAACGCCCTTGCGTATAAACAATTCTTTATAGCCTTCGGAGGCGACGAAAAAGAGCTGATAGTGATCCGATAATCCGGTAACCGAACTGCCTGCTGCATATCTCGGCAAAAGTCCGAGCTTTACCAGCCGATAGCGGATTTTCTCTGGATCGGTCATTCCTTCCTGCACAAGAAACATAGGTATGTGGCGAATATTTTTCTGGATGACGATGTCCGAACAGGTAAAGACGAAATCATAATGCTGAGAAAGGCTTTTCCAATCAATTTGGCATCCCATGTGGGTGAGGAAAGTCAGTGTTCGGGAGCGTTGTTGCGGACCGAGGACAGTGTATTTGAGGGCCCAGTCGTCAAGGATATCGCGCCAATCACCCATATAATAGGGGGTAAAATAACAATCACAATCGTTAAAGTGCTGCGAAATCTGATAAAGCTGAGTTGTTTGGTTAAGCGAACCGCAGATGAATAGAATTTTTTTCAAATTGTTTGTCAATTAGAGAGCTTTCGACCAGGATCGCGAAAAAATACTTTGTCGGCTAGAGTTACCCGGAGCTTTGATCTTTTGATTATACCAGGTCTGCAATGTAAAGCGTTTTGACTGTGTGCGTTCGAATTCATTCTGCGAGGGGCGCAGTTTCATCAACGATTTCATCTCGCTCGGATATATGCGTTTGATTCCGTCACCCATAAAGAGGTTTGCTCGGTGAATGCTCTGGATCATCAGAACCAACTCGTCCATATTCAGCGAGGCGCTTTGATCCGTTCCCCACAGTGTTTTATCGAGGGTCACATGACGTTCAATGAACGTCGCTCCCAATACGGCGGCGACGATACTCGGTAGAGTATCCACATCATGTCCGGAATAACCGATGATCGCTTCAGGATAGCGTTTTTTGAGTGAATTCACCATCAGCAGATTGATTTCCGGGTCCGGGCATGGGTATGAGGAAGTTGAGTGAGCCAGCAGCAGGTTTTTTTCGCTGACGTATTCGACAGCGGCGTCGATTTCTTCAAGGGTTGACATGCCGCTTGACAACATCAATGGTCGTCCGGTTTTCTTCATGGCGGATAACAGCGGCAGGTTGGTCAGCATGGCAGACGGGGCTTTGTGCAGGGGAGTATCAAATCGTTCAATGAAATCGACCGATGGTTCATCCCAGCACGATGCAAACCAGATGATGCCTTTTCCCCGGCAATATCGATCAATTTCAGTAAATTCTTCACCATTGAATTCCATACGCATTCGATAATCAATATAGGTCATTTCTCCCCAGGGCGTATGTCGTTTGATGAACCATTGGTCTTTGGGAACGCACAATTCAGGGGTTCGTTTTTGAAATTTAACCGCATGACAGCCGGCGTTCACGGCGCCGTCGATCATTTTTTTGGCGATTTCCAGCGAACCATTGTGATTGATACCGATTTCAGCTATGATGAATGGCGGCATATTTTCGCCTAACCATATTTGTCCCAGTTTTATTCGTCGAAAACGCAATACTGGCATAAAAAGCTCCTTAACTACGACTGCGGTTTTATAACTTTTAATATAACTTTTTAAAATTATGCCAATATTAAAGCGAAGTTAAGTTCTGAAGGCTATTTATATAAACTCTGAGTCTGATAGTCGACCATGTAGTTGAATATAGATTTTGCGCAGATTTTTCACTGGATTGAAAGAAGAATTCAGAATATGGAATTGACTACAGGGCTTTCATAAAACGCCCTGCCGATCGGAAGTCTTTAGGAAAACCCAAAGCGATCAGCAGGACGGCGGACGTACGACCATTGAGGAGAAAAAACCTGCATGTGGTCAGGATGCAGGTTCGGGGGAGAAAATCATCAATAGCCAGTGATCAGCCTTTATTATTGGGCAGCATTCGCCGCCGCTGTCACCTTTGGCTTAAGAGGTCGCGGATGGCTTTTCGCTCCCCGCACTTAATTCACGATGAGCGACAATTTGCGCCTCGACGAGGAATACGACATCCTCGGCGATATTGGTCGAATGATCCGCCATTCTTTCAATTTGACGCGTCAATACGATCAGATGAGCGCCGGGTTCAACCACTTGCGGATCTTTTTTCATGCGCTCGACCAAATCATTGAAAATTTGTTTGTTGAAATTATCGACCACATCATCCTGTGCGATCACCTTGCGGGCGAGATCAACATCGTTGTGCAGGAATGCCGAAATCGCATCCAAAGTCATGGATTGCGCGGCGCGCAGCATATCGAGAATCTGAGACTTGACGATCAGCTGCCGGTGATCCGCCGTTTTCTGCGCACGCTGGACGATATTGACCGCAATGTCGCCGCAGCGCTCCAGCTGATTATTGACCATCATGGCGCTCATGATATAGCGCAAATCCGTGGCTACCGGCTGAAACAGGGCGAACAGGTTTTCGCATTGCGCTTGGATGAGATTTTCATAAGCATCGATCTCTTTATCGCGGCTCTTGACCACGCGGCACAATTCAAGGTCGCCTTTTTCCAGGGCTTCAGCCGCCATGGTGATCTGACTGGTGACCAGTGAGGTCATTTGCGTGAGAGAGTTTTTCAGTTGGTCGAGTTCCTGACCAAAATGTTTCTGCACCATAAGCAGTTTTCCTTTAATAATTCATGCTTTTAACTGACAGCACCATCGAGAAAGATCGACTGGTTTACAGCAATACGGGTCAGTCATCAACCGAAACGTCCGCTGACATAATCTTCTGTCCGTTTGTTAGTCGGTTGGGTGAACATCATCTTTGTGTCACCTACTTCAATCAATTCACCCATATAAAAAAAGGCCGTTTTATCGCTCACCCGCGCTGCCTGCTGCATATTATGGGTGACGATGACGATGGTATAATTCGCTTTCAATTCAAAAATCAAATCCTCGATTTTTGAGGTTGAAATCGGATCAAGAGCACTTGCCGGCTCATCCATCAGCAGAATATCCGGTTCCACGGCCAGCGAGCGGGCGATGCACAGCCGCTGCTGTTGACCACCGGATATGGAGAGTCCGCTCTTGTCGAGGTTATCTTTCACCTCTTCCCATAATGCAGCCTTGCGCAGACTTTTTTCGACAATTTCAAACAGTTCTTTTTTATTGTTTATGCCGTTGACGCGGGGTGCGTAAGCGACATTTTCAAAGATCGATTTGGGGAACGGATTGGATTTTTGGAATATCATGCCGACTTTTTTGCGCAGAGAGACCACGTCGACGGATGATTCATAGATGTCGCGGCCGTTGATCAACACCGTTCCTTTGATCAGCACTCCGGGAATGAGATCGTTCATGCGGTTGAGGCAGCGCAGAAATGTCGATTTGCCGCAGCCGGAGGGGCCGATCAACGCCGTCACCTTGTTGGACAAAATGGATAAATTGATATTATCCAGGGCGGCCTTTTTGCCATAATATAAATCCAGGTTATTGACAATGATTTTTTCGCTATTGTTTTCCATAGTGTTCCTATTGACGAGAAGCTTTTCTGAGTTTATAACGCAACATAACCGCGATCAAATTTAAGCCAAAGGTCACCAGCAGCAGGATCAATACCGTTGCATACTGCAGGCCTTTGGTGGCTTCGACATCCGGCGACTGGGTGGCCAGAATGTACACGTGATAGCCGAGGTTCATGAATTGATCTGAAAGAGATTCCGGCAAATGGGGTAAAAAATAGGCGGCGCCGGTGAATAAAATCGGCGCCACTTCTCCGGCGCCTCGGCCAACCGCCAGTATGGTTCCGGTGAGAATTCCCGAAGTGGCATTCGGCAGCACCACCTTGAGAATGGTCTGCCATTTGGTGGCGCCGAGCGCCAAACTGGCCGCCCGCAGGTCTTCAGGAACCGCCCGCAGCGCCTCCTCGACGGCCACGATCACCACCGGCAGAGTCAGCAGAGCCATGGTCAGACTGGCCCAGAGCAGACTGGGCTGACCCCAGTGCAGCTCTCCCGCAGGCATGAGAGCCCGATCAAGGTTCATGCCGATGAACTGGATGAAAAATCCCAATCCGAACAGGCCGAACACAATCGAGGGCACACCCGCGAGCGTATTGACCGCAAAGCGGACCATCTTTGTGAAAACAGACGTGCGCCGGGCGTATTCGCTCAGATAGAGCGCGGTAATGACCCCCACGGGAACACCGGCGATCGACATGATCAACACCAATGAGACGGTGCCGATGATCACCGGGAAAATTCCTCCCTGCATCATCCCGTCAGTCGGTGCGGTGGTCAAAAATGCCCAACTCAAGGTATTTTTGCCGTTCCAAAAAATATCAAACAGCAGGTAGGCGATGACGGTGACAATGGCAATCACACTCAGCGCCGACGCAGAAATGACGATTCGACCCATTGATTTATTCATCAGTCTTCACCTCGAAACCGTTTGAGCAGACGTCCGCGTATATAAAACTCGGCGACGGCATTGAGTGCAAAGGTGATGATGAACAGCAGCGATCCGATGAGGAATAAAACGTTATAATGGGTATCGCCGAAGACCACTTCGGCCATCTCGGCGCCGATGGTGGCGGAGAGGGTGCGGACGGGCTCAAGAAAATTAAATGAAGTCAACGCCGCGTTGCCGGTCGCCATGAGCACAATCATCGTCTCTCCAAAGGCTCGGCCAAAGCCCAGAATCAAGGCGGCGAAAACGCCGGGGGTCGCCGCAGGCAGGATGACGAACAAGGCCGTCTGCCAGCGTGTGGCGCCGAGGGCCAGACTGGCCTCGGTCATTTCGCGCGGTACACTCGAAAGCGCTTCTTCGGTGATGGTGAAAATGATGGGGATGACGGCCAGCGAGAGGGCTAATCCGCCGATAAACGCATTCAGTCGATAGGTATAGCCGAAAAGGTTTTGAAAAAAGGAAGCCAGGGTGATCAGGGCAAAAAAGCCAATGACCACCGAAGGGAATCCCGCCAGCAATTCGATCGTCGGCTTGATCAATTCTCGCAATTTTGCCGAGGCGAATACAGCGGTATAAAGGGCGGCCAAGATCGACAAGGGTGCGGCGATCAGCAGCGCAATGAAGGTCACTTTCAGGCTGCCGACAAACAAAGGGATGAGACCATATTTCGGCTGACCCGATACCGGCTGCCACTCCCTGGAAAGCAGATTGCGGAGACCGGCTCGACCTTCAGCTCCCCCCGTCTCCAACAGCACGGTTTCATCAGATAATTCAGAGTCAGATTCATCGCCTGGTTCATCGCCGTAGGTTTCGGACTGCAAATATTCACTGCTCACCGATTTTTCTGTGGATGAAAAGATCGGCAGCGCTTCGCGAAACACAAAGATGAAAATGAGCAGGATCACGGCAAACGAGATGAAAGAGACGGAATGAACCACGAATCGGGCAATCCCGTCGCCGGGACGGAATTTGCGGTCGAGTGAATAGATGTTTTTTTCAGTTGTCAACAATCAGTCCTTGTATTGGGGTCAACATGGAAAAAGCATGGATGGGTGAAGGACACCATCCATGCTGTCATAGAGTTGAACAATTTTCCGCATCAGCGTACGGGGAAATACCCTACTTTACTCACCACCGCTTGACCTTCTGCGCTGAGGATCCAGTCAATGTATTTCTTCATATCACCCGTGGGTTTGCTGCGCGTATAGAGGTAGAGAAAGCGTGAGATCGGGTAATCGCCGGATTTGACATTTTCCTCAGTCGGCTCGTACGCCGGGGAATCAGCCGTCTTTTTAATTTTGGCATACTTGATGCCGACGGCATAGGCGGCGCCGCCGAATCCGATGGCATTTTTATCTTTAATCACCGTATTGACCACCGCGGCGGTGCCGGGCATGCTCTGCATGGTCGAGGTGAAATCCGCTCCGCCCAAAACATTGTCTTTAAAGTAAACATAAGTGCCGGAACTGTTCTCGCGACCGTAGACGATGATTTTGGCATCATTGCCGCCCACCTGTTTCCAGTTGGTGATCTTGCCGGTGTAAATCTGCTTCACCTGATCGAGCGAAAGTTCAGCGACTGGATTGGCGTCATTCAGATAGACGCTCAGGCCGTCTTTGGCAACTTTGATTTCCACACCTAAAGAATTGTAGCGTTGTTTTAATTTATCCCGTTCGCTGGGTTTCATCGGACGTGAAGCATTGCAGATGTCCGTGGTCCCGTTGATCAGTGCCGAGATGCCGACGCCTGAACCACCGCCGGTGACCTGGATGGTGATATCGGAGTTCTGTTCCATGTAGAATTCAGCCCATCGTTGAGCCAAAATGACCATGGTATCTGAGCCTTTGACGGTGATGTCAGAGGCGGCGAAAAGCGCAGTTGAAAAGAGCATCGCTGTTAAAATTATCATCACTGTTTTCATTATTGATCTCCTTTGATCATTCATTAGAAAAACTAGAACTTGTATTGGACGCGAAATGTGAAAACGTCGTCTTTCAGATCGGTCTCGAATCCTTTAACCGCTGATGTGGTTTCATTCTTGACCATATCATAATAGAAGACCAGCTTTACGTTGGCATCCCAATGATAAATCCATCCCAAACCCATGGTATCGTATTTCAAGTCTGCCGCGCCGAGTTTTGAATTCCCTTTGCCGAAATCACCGGCCGCAACATCCGAATTGGGGTCATAGGAATCGTATTTGGCGACAAACTGGTTACGTGAACCGACATTTTGAACATAGCAGAGATAATAGCCGCTGAAATTGCGCAGGTAGATATCACCGCCTCCGGCCTTGTAGAAAGTGGATGCCGATTTGGAGCCGGGTTGTTCGCCCGCGATGTACTCACCACGCAGGGAAAAACCGCCGATCACCGGCAGATCATAGTAAAGCTGCAGGTCTCCGCCGACATATTTGCGCTCGACAAACTGAGCGGTTTCAGTGGCGAAGGATGTCGGTGAATCGAGCTTGAAGGTTGAATAGATCACTGGATTGCCATTCGCATCTTTGGTCGCATCGTCCAGCCTGACGTTTCCGCGATAGAGTGAGAGACCGCCGTCGAGAGCCAGATTGACAGAGGTCAGCGGCAATTGAAAACCCAGTCGGCCGATAAAATCCTGTTTGGAATCGGTCTCCGCCGCGACGCCGTTGCCGGCGAACAATCCGCCTTTGAAATTGAAATATTGTAACAGGCCTTTGGTCGGAGTGATATCCAGTTTGAAACCCAGATCGCGTTCGCCCGGGAACAATGTCTGGAAAAGCCGACTGCGTTCCGGTGTTTCGCGGCTGCTGGAAGAGTAGCTGATTTCGAAACCGAAGGGGCGATCAAACACACCGGCGGTCAATCCGAAGGTCTGCATCCAGGGGTCTTTAAAGCTGAGATAAGCATCCTTGATGCCGACGCCTTTTTCTGTGGCATCCAACTGGATGACCATTTGGCTGATGGTGTTGTCATAGGTGAATTTTACCCGCCCGCGACGTACTCCCAGACGGTTATCCGCTGTTTTGGGGAAATCTCCACCGGAGAAGGATTTAGCGCCTTCGCTTTCAGCAGTCTGGTATTGCGCCTGCAGGTAACCGGTGACTTTGATCTTTTTCAAGGCATCAACGGTTGATTTCATTTCCAGCATTGATTCATTCATGCCTTCGACGGCGCCTTTAATTTCCGCCACCCTTTCAGCCACGACTTGCGTAGAATCCGTTCCTGAATAGGACAAACCTGTGACACACAGCACAAGCAGCACAGCAAACATTTTCAAAGATTTCATTTTTCCTCCAATTTAAATTTTGATAAATAAATTTAGCGATTAGATGTGATCTGTGTATAATCCATATATGAAGTAAATGTAAAGTCGTCGCGGTCCGACGAAAGAATCCCGATTCTGTGTTAACTTGCGATTAAACGGCCAGGACTTTGCTTAATTGGTGAATTCTATCAAGGCCAAAACATACTTGCACAGAATGTGGGGGATCATACCACGATTGAATTTCTAATATGATGATTGCAGATGATTCAATGTTGTCATTTTCATTCCGTCCCTTATGTTGAAATGATAGAAATAGTGTACTGTTTGCCGAGTTATCCTGAAAAAATGTATCGTCCATAAAATATCGTGATCAGCTTTTATGACAACATAATGGGTGTGTTAATTTTGTGTTAAGGGAATTTTACTTGCATTAAATCCGGATATGCTCTAATTTAAATCATCAATTGGTACCGAATGAGGGAAATCCATTTTCCTGATGGTTAGCGGATGAGGAGAGACATCCATCAGACTCAGACTGTGTGAAAACGCCTCCTGCCTCGCAGGCTGAGCGGAGTCGAAGCCTGATTCGCTGCAACAGCGTAAAGGCATTTATTAAAGAAGAAAACCAGAAGAAACCGGCTATGTCTAAAAAAATACTCATTGTCGACGATGAAAAAGATATTCTCGATCTGCTCGAGTTTAATCTTGAATCGGAAGGTTACACCATTTTCATGGCTTCGGATGGCGAGATGGCGCTGAAACAAGCGGCAGCTGTAAAGCCTGATTTGATCCTGTTGGACATCATGCTGCCGAAAAAAGATGGATTTGAAGTGCTGCGCGAGCTGCGATCCGCTTCAGCGACGCGGGAAATTCCGGTGATTTTTCTAACGGCCAAAGACAGCGAAATTGACGAGGTGGTCGGCCTGGAATTAGGGGCGGATGATTATATTGTCAAACCGATCGCCATTCGCAAGTTGATCGCACGGCTGAAAAAGGTACTGCGCAAGCCGGCAGCAGTGGAGGAAGCGGATTCAATGATTCTTCGCCTCCAGGGGGGACTGGTCATTGATCCGGAAAAATATCGAGTCACCGTCAATGGTCGTGAAGTGGTCATGACCAAAAAAGAATTTGAGATTCTCCTCTATCTCACTCGTCGTCCTGGCCGCGTGATTAGCCGAAAAACGTTGTTGGATGAACTGTGGGATGACAATGTCATCGTCATCGATCGCACGATTGACGTTCACATCCGCAAGATTCGAGAGAAACTCGGCCCGCCGTACATGGATTATATCGAGACCCTCAAAGGCGTGGGTTATCGTTTTCGCGAGAACTAAGCCTGACGATGAAAATCTCATTACGTCAAAAAATAATTCTACTGGTTCTGTCGCTGCTGTTGATGGTCACCGTGGCGGCCAGTTTTTTTTCTCTGCGGGAAATTATCGGCTTTTTCGAGTCGCGCATCCATGATGAAATGCGGATGGAGCTTGCCGAGATCAGCTATCTGCTCGAACAAAAATCGTTTGATTTCAGTCGCGCAGAGGATTATCAATTTTTTTGCGACTATACGCGGATTTCCCGCTATCGTCTCACCCTGATCGATTCGATCGGGCAGGTCTTTTTCGACTCGGAACTGCTGCAGGATTCACTCATCAATCTCCCCAACCATCTCGACCGTCCGGAAATCCAAATGGCGGCGAAAAAAGGATTCGGGCAGTATACGAGGATGAGCACAACCTTGAATCAGACCATGTTCTATGCCGCGCAAAAACGCGATGGCTTCCCCGGCAATCCCTCGGTTTCTTTCATCCGCCTCGCCTTGCCGCGGGAGGAGATGCTGCAGATCCGCAACACCCTGCGGTGGAAAATAACGGCGGGAGGAGGATTGGCGCTTTTCCTCATTGCCATCATCAGCACTATCATGGCCAATCGTTTGACTTTGCCCATTCATCGCCTTGTTCAGGTGGCCGAGGAAATCAAGCAGGGCAATACACAGGCGAGATTTGACGACACTCGCGGGGATGAAATCAGCGAACTGGCGGAATTATTGAATCAGATGTTGAACAAACTGCAGGAAGATCTGGTGCGGCTCAAACAGCTGGAGCGCATGCGCAGCCAATTCCTGGGCAACGTCTCCCATGAGCTGCGCACCCCCATCTTTTCGGTGCAGGGATACCTGGAGACGCTGATGCAGAGTCCCATCAGCGATCCCAAAAAGCAGCAAAAGTTCATTCAAAATGCTTATCGCCAGGCCGTGCGCCTCAACAATCTGCTCACTGACCTGATCGATATTTCGCGCATCGAGTCGGGCGAGATGAAAATGACGTTCGAGCGTTTCTCGGTATACGATTGGCTGCGAAGGATCGTCATCGACATGGAAGAGACTGCGAGCAAAAATGATGTCAACTTGGAGTTGGTGAATGAGCCGGAGAATCATCTTTATATCCTTGGCGACCGCGAACGGCTCACTCAGGTGATCCAGAACCTGGTCACCAATGCGATCAAATATAATGTGCCCAATGGCCGGGTAGAAGTGGGATATACAGAATCCAAAAACCGTATTGATATTTTTGTGGCCGATACCGGCCGCGGCATCGCCAAGGAACATCTGCCGCGAATTTTCGAGCGATTTTATCGTGTGGACAAGGAACGTTCGCGCCAAGTCGGCGGCACCGGTCTGGGTCTGGCGATCGTCAAACACATCATCGAAGCGCACGGCAGCAAAGTATTCGTTCACAGCGAGGTCGGTGT
>RPQV01000066.1 GCA_003818595.1 Calditrichota bacterium | reverse complement strand
CTCGTCCGACTGCTGCAGGCTGCGGATTATAATCTTCAGCGTGCAGAGCGCGGAATTGTCTATATCGATGAGATCGATAAAATTGCCAAAAAAAGCGGCAATCCGTCCATTACACGGGACGTTTCAGGGGAGGGTGTTCAACAGGCGTTATTGAAAATGTTGGAGGGCACCATCGCCGCTGTACCGCCCAAAGGGGGACGCAAGCATCCGGAGATGGATTTTATCAATCTGAATACCCGCAATATCCTCTTTATCTGCGGCGGCGCATTTGACGGTCTGGATAAAATTGTTGCTTCGCGCATCGGCCGCAAGGGTTTGGGTTTTGGGGCGGAAGTGGAGCATAACAATCGGTTGCGGGACAATATTCTTCAGCACGTTGAACCGGAGGATTTGCTGCATTATGGACTCATTCCCGAATTGATAGGTCGACTGCCGATCATTTCGACATTAGTAGAGCTGGACGAACAGGCGCTGTTTGAAATTTTGACCACTCCCAAGAATGCCCTGACCAAACAGTATCAACGACTGTTGGAAATGGATGATGTGGTTTTAGAATTTGATCAACCGGCGCTCAAAGAGATCATCAAGATCGCCCAAAAGCGTAAAACAGGCGCACGCGGCCTGCGATCGGTCATTGAAGACGTGATGATGGATGTGATGTTCTCCCTACCATCGCATAAGGATATTGGATACTGTCGGATCACCCGCGATGTGATTTTAAAAAAGGGCGAACCAGTCTTTAAGAAAAAGCAGGCCCTGCCCATGACGTCAAAAGCCGGCTTTCAAGAAGATAAAGCAGCGTAGGCGGAGAATGAGTTTATAAAGGTTATGAAAATCATTTCGGTAGAATTTATCAAAAGCGCCGCCAACATCAGCCACCTACCCAAGGATTCACACCCTCATGTCGCATTCGCCGGTCGCTCTAATGTCGGGAAATCAAGTTTGCTGAACAAGCTGTTCAACAGAAAACGCATGGCACTGGTCAGTTCGACACCCGGCAAAACCCGATTACTCAACTTTTTCCTCATCAATGAAAATACTTATTTTGTCGATCTTCCCGGTTATGGGTATGCCAAGGTACCCAAAAGCATGAAGCAAAAGTGGCAAAATACGATTGAACGATACCTCTCTAATTGCCGTGAATTAATGGGGGTTGTGCTGTTGACCGATATTCGTCACGCGGTCCAGCCGACAGATGTACAGTTCATAGAATGGCTTGCGGCGATGAATATCCCGCTGATCTTGGTGGGGACGAAAGCTGACAAACTGTCAAATCAAAAATTGCAGCATCAGCTGGCCGAAAACCAGAAAATCATCGAACCGTTCAAAATCGACCATATTGTTCCATTCTCGGCGATCAATGGTATGGGCAAGAATGAACTGCTGCATGAGATAGACCGATTATTGTCCGCCTCCCGCAACGAATCTCCGAATGTCCACCGCTCAAGCACGGCATCGAAAATGTGAGGTGCATCATGTCTCTTATTTCCACCCAAATCAAAGAATATTTGCAGACGCAATCGTGGATCCGTCGCATGTTCGAGGCAGCGACTGAATTACGGGCAAAATATGGTGAAGAAAACGTGTTCGATTTCAGCCTTGGAAATCCGGACTTGCCTCCACCAGCCGAGGTGGGCGACGCTTTATCGAGCCTGGTTAAAGACATCAACAAACCGCTCTCGATCGGCTATTGTGCAAACGCCGGCCGACCTGCGGTCCGTGCAGCGGTTGCAGCAAAGGTTAGCGAAGAACAGCAAATTCCTCTCGCAGCGAATCACATCGTGATGACCGCAGGTGCTGCGGGTGCATTGAACGTCCTATTTAGAACCATTCTTCAATCCGGCGAAGAGGTTGTATGCCATGCTCCCTATTTTGTCGAATATGGATTTTATGCCGGTAATTACGGCGCTTTTCTGAAGACAGTCATGTCGAAAGATCAAACGTTTCGAGTCGACGTCGATCAGCTGCAGCGGGCGATCAATCCAAACACTCGCGCGCTGCTCATCAACTCGCCCAATAACCCGACGGGCGTGGTCTACACCCGAGAGGAAATTGCCGCCATTGCTCAACTATTGCGGGACAAATCGGCCGAATATGGAAGACCGATTCTGTTGATCTCTGATGAACCGTATCGTTTTCTCACTTTTGATAATATCCAGGCGCCTCCATTATTACCTGCCTATGAATACAGTGTCGTGGTGAGTTCTTTTTCTAAAAGCTTATCCTTGGCGGGAGAGCGCATCGGCTATATTGCGGTGAATCCGTTGATGGATGGAGTCGATTTGTTGTTGAACGGCATCATTCTTGCCAATCGCATCCTTGGTTTTGTGAATGCGCCTGTGATTGGGCAGGAAATCATTCGCAAATCACTTCAATCAAATGTTGATATCAGCATTTATGAAAGACGCCGTCGAGCCATGGCCTCCCTGCTCGACGACATGGGATTTGAATACAGTATGCCGCAAGGCGCCTTTTACTTTTTCCCCCGCGTTCCCCAAGGCTATACAGACACGGAATTCATTGATCTCTTGATGACTGAAAATATCATTGCCGTTCCGGGCAGCGGTTTTGGTTGTCCGGGATATTTTCGGCTCACCTATTGTATGGACACAGACATTATCAATAATTCTCGTCCGGCGTGGGAGCGCTTGAAGCAAAAAATTCAGCAGGCTTGATTCCCGGCATGCGCACAAACGCATTACACGGGCGGAATAATTGCTGAAGGAATCAGCGAAGAAGATCTTTTCATCATGTCCCCGCTGATTTCACCATTGTTGCAGCTTTAACCACGCCTGCATTGAACGGCGAAGGTTATCCTCGACATCCCCGCCTATTCCATAGCCCTGCAGTCCAATTGGATTTGAATATCGGATCTCTTTTAACACCTCGATCACTCGGCCTACATTGAAATCACCCGCATCCAATGGTTGAATCAGCTCTTTCCACTCTCCCTGATGATCAGCACCGTTGAGGGTAACCATCCGCAAAAATGGGGAAGCACGAAGTAGTGTCGCGGATAAATCGTCTCGATCGGTACGTAACCAATGGCATAAATTAAATGTAACACCCACGTTCGCACGATCAACCTGTCGTGCAATACGTACCGCATCGCTGATTTTTTCCATCATGAAAAAGGAATGCGGATAAAGCGCCACAATGAGTCCGTGACCTTCAGCCAAGTCCGCAATCCGGCGAATGATTCGAACTGCACAATCGTCACCCGCTGGATCTGAAGGATTAAAATCATGGCTGCGGAGGGGAACCCATAGAACAACATCTCGGTCTTTGAGTAGTGGGAGCGCCGCTTCCAATCCTTCATTATAGCGTTGTTGATTACGATCTGCCCAAACATCCAGATAGACCGCAAACAGGCGGAGCCCATATCGATCCAACACCTGCAGCTTTTCCGCCAAGTTTTCCACGCCCGTATGATCCATGCCGTCATAGCCGAGGTGTTTCAGCATTGCGCTCTGCTGCTCGAAGGAAAGATGTCGTTCATCTCGAACTCCGGTATCCATGGCAAAAAAAGGCGATGAATCAGCCGGTAAAATGCGGAGATTGCGATAGGCGACGGCGCCATGATCCCCTTGCAGCATCAACGGGCCTTGCGGCTTTTCGTCTTCAAACAAACTGGATCGGGTGGGGCCGCTTATTTCAATATCTTGATGTATCAAAAAACCGTTGTGGTAGACCTTTTCAAAGCAGGCATTGCGGATTTTATGGCCGTTTTGATCAAAATGCGGTGCGCGAAAGACCACATCAAACCATTGCCATTGACCGGGTGCTTTGGCCGCATCCACTCGCGGCGATACGCCTTCAAAACCTTTTGGCTCACGCGTCTCATCCCAACGCTGATAGATGCCTCCACATTCATTTCCCGCATAGTGCGAATCGTTATGATAACTGTCGCGGATTTGTATTTCATAGCGTCCCATGAAATAGATGCCGGAGTTGGATTCCTGCGGGATCAGGAATTCTATATGTAACCGGATATCTCCGAATTCATCACGGCTGATCAAATGGCGTGTATTGCCGTTTGCGCCATTGACGACGACGCCTTGGCCCGGGAGAATACTCAGTCGCTGCAGCTGATCAGGATTCTGAAATACATCACCGACACATTTCCATTCGCCAATCTCAGACTGCCAGCGTGAAAATGTTTCATCGAAAAACGGCTGCTGTGCATCAGCGGCACACGCAGATAGCGTCATGCCGAGCAAAAAAGCACTCATTTTCGTCATTTATTGCACCATCTTTTTAATCACACCAATTATATAAAGTTCTACCACAACCTCCACTGTCCCCGTAGCGGACGGCTCATCATCCGCGCCGCCTCGGTATCGCCGATGATTTCTTCTGTCTGCGGATTCCAGAGAATTTTGCGTCCGACGCGGATAGAAATATCGCATAAATGGCTGATGAAATCCGACTGAACCGCCGTGTTCACCGGACAAAGAGTGGGTATCCGTGTGCGCACGCATTCGATAAAGTGCATCGCGTGTTTGTCGCGCTCGAGTAAATGGAGATCGCTCGGCCGCAGCTTGACATTCAGCAGGGCTTCCGGCGCTGCATAAATGCCATATCGGTCAACGCTTACCCAACCTTCATCGCCGATAAACGTCGTACCGTGGTCCCGAAAAGCAGGATGATAAGCGGAGACAATCGGCTTTGCGGTTGCTTCATTCATAAACCGCAAGGTGACGTCGTTCGCGTAAAGACAACGAAAATCCCAGGCAGAAACTGAAGTAAAAAGTCCCTCCGCCAATTGACCATTGCCATGATATTCGATCGGCGCCGTGTCATCAGTGTTATTCCCCCATTGAGCGATGTCCAAGGGATGCGCACCCCATCCGGCGATGAAACCCAGGCTGTTGTCGTAATGATGATAAGTACCGTAGTTGCGACAGCGGTCTGCCGTATAGGGCGACCATGGCGCCGGACCGAGCCACAGATCATAGTCAAATCCAGTAGGAACGGGAATCGGTTGCTGTGAACCTCCATGGGCAACAAAATCAGCTGACTGACTGGTGATGTCAGGACACCAGGCATGCATCGTGTGCAGCCTTCCAATATAGCCATTTCTCACCAGTTCACAGGCAAATCGAAATTGTCCCCACGATCTCTGCTGAGTGCCGTACTGGAATACCGCACCGGATTCCTGTACCGCCCGGCGCATGGCCTGATTCTCCCGAATCGAGACGCCCAGCGGCTTTTCAACATAAATATGCTTACCGGAACGAACTGCGGCGATGCCGATGGGAACATGCCAATGATCCGGCGTCGCAATGACAACGGCGTCAATATCCTGATGGAGCAATAATTCGCGAAAATCGCCAAACTCATGCACCCCCCGATAGGCTGCCAGTCCAAATTTATCAGCATAATGTGCATTGATCTGCTGCGCCCGCGCTTGACGGCGGTCGCCGAAGCAATCACAGACAGCCACACTCTGACTCTTCTCGACTTGAAGAAACTCGTTCAACAGGTCACCGCCGCGTCCGCCGACACCGATATGACCAAGAGTTATCCGGTCACTTGGTGGAGTGGTGATTCGCCCCAAGGCAGACGCGGGAATGATCGTCGGGATTCCAATTGCCGCAGCCGCAGCCGTTCTCAAGAATCCTCGGCGTGAAATGGTTTTGGTACTCAGCTTGAACCTCCCGAGTTATTTTCACAATCCTTCAAGAGCCGTGCCGAATTCTTTTTAATGAAACCGACTAGGCCTGTGCCAATCCTGAAAGCAGGAAGCCAATTAAAAATGCCGCTGCAGCGGCTATTCCGCCGATCAACACTATCTCGGTACCGGATTTCAACCAATTCTGACCCGTAAAACGGGACTGGAATGCGCCCAAACCAAACAGCGTTATTCCCGTCATCGCAACGGCGAAATAAAAGGCATTAGGTTTAAGCCAAGGGATAAAATAGGATAACACAAAAACAGCCAGAGGAACAAAACCTAACACAACAAAGGATAAAAAGGTAGCCAAGGCGTTCTTCAATGGGGATTCGGAAGATTCGATGATACCAAGTTCCTCGACCATCATGATATCCACCCAAGCCTTTTTATTCTTGGAAATCAGCGCGACAATCGCCTCGGCATCAGGGGGTGAAATTCCTTTATTAATATAAAGATCGAGCAACTCCTGCTTTTCCCCGTCGGGATAATTTTCGACCTCCCATAACTCTCGTTGTCGCTCAGAGGCGAAATACTGATTTTCCGCACGAGTGCTGGTATAATCGCCGATAGCCATGGAAAGGCCATCGGCGATGAGGTTTGCGAAACCGAGAATTAAAACCACGCCTGAAGAAAGTGCGGCGCCCGCCACACCGGCCACAATGGCAAAGGTCGTAATAATACCGTCCAAGCCGCCATAAACGATACTTTTTAAATGCTGACCCTGTTCCTGCTTGTGCTCTTCGGGTTGGTGACTATGCGCCAATTGGGAAGTTGCTGGATTACGATGTTTAAAAGCCTCCCGAGCCTTTTCCAAGTTTCGAGTTAACATAGGGTGTTCTCGATAAAAGTGTTCAATTCACTCGTCTCCTATTATTCATTTCCCCACAGTTTTGAATCCCCTCCTTTGGCGTTCCGCCATTCGTTACGCCACTGGTGAATTTCCCAGAGGCCAGTCTGTGGCTTGAACGCGCGTTGCTCTTTGCTCGGGATAGGCGTCAAAGGAGTCAATGGAGGCTGCTGGTACCAGTATACAACACTGGCCAGATCAAGCGTTAGACAGTTGTTATGGCCGTGCTCGATGGTGTGGATGAAAGATTGATCAAAATAGAGCGGATCGCTGATATGAAAGCGATACACATGAGTGCGTCCCAACCAACCTATGTTATTGTTGACGCGGGCGTAGCCATAGAAGGGGTGATTGAAAATGACCTGCGGACACCACGAGGTATTAAAATAATCCTCTGTTCCAGTGCCATGGAGGGTAATGGTTTCGCCATCTATTGAGATCATATCATCACCTTCGCCATACCAGATGGGACCAGGCGATTGTACATAATAATTGACGCCGACAAAATGCCCCTTGCCTTTCACATTCAGAAACAGGTAATTATCCTGACCTGTCGGATTGACGCCCTGCGGGCCTAATGCATTCCATTCATTTTCGCCTTCGGGCGGCGCCTGCGTCAGTTCATGATTGTACCAGGCACAGAATCGTCCCATATCCACAGAAAGTTTGGGCAGTTCCACATAATCAACATAATAGTAAAATGCCTCAATCTCGCGACCCGTTTGATTTTCGATTTCAATCGTGGCGCCTTTGGCAAAAGGCATGACAAAATAACTCACCATACCGCGACCGTCAACCGGACCGGCAGCTAATGGCAACACCGAATAAGGATAGCTTTCATTCCACCCCTGGCCGAAAAAGGGGCCAATCGGTGATTCAACGGAAGGAAAGGCGTTGCCGTCCCAGTACATGCGCAGAATAATATCATTGCGGCTGAGTTGTTCAGGAGGAGGTGCAATAGTAATCCAGATATGATTAATCATGCCGGCGCCGGTCACTTGGAACAATGTTCTTTTTTCGCCGGCCAGGATTTTTTCCATGCGGTCATTATTGCCGCCGCTGCGATCGTAGCTGCTGACGCGTTTGCTTTTGACATCATTTTGAATTTTCGCCAGGCTGTACAAGTCGGTGTTCTGAGCATAAACGCAGACAGCTCCAATCAGATAGACCATCCAAAAATAAAATAATGATTTCATGATGAACCCTCTTGTCATGATCCCAATGTTCACTTTTCATCACCTACATTCAAACAGATCATACCATATGAAACATTTTTTTCACATAGGCCACGTTATCGCGGGTATCTGGGATAAATTTATCTTCACGACCGCTGGTTTCGAGGCAATACCATTTATTGAAACCAATTTGTTTCAGCGCCTCAGCAGCAGCGGTCATATTTACTTCACCCTCTTCAAGACTGAATACTGATCGTTTCCAGTCTTTAATGTGCACTTCACAAAGTCGGTCATTACCGAGTAAGCGAAGCTCTGCAGGAACATCATATCCATAGTGGGTCGAGTTTCCGATATCGTAATAAACCTGCACCCACGACGATCCAACTTGATCAATTATATCGAGATTTTGCGCAGCCGTCAAGGTGTTCTCCAGCCCAAGCGCTACACCCGCGTCTTCCGCCCGCGGCACAATTTGACGCAACACCTCAACGACGCGGGAAATCTTTTTCGAATCCAGAACATACTCGCTAAAATTGTCCTTTTTTCGTTCAATGAATTCACCATTTGAATCTGTCAGTCGCAGATCACCATTGCCGAAAAAAGCCATCAATATGTTTTTCGCGCCAAGGGCCTTTGCCGCTTCCAGTGCATCGATCACATATACTGCCGATTGGGGTTCGGTCGCCAAAGGGATATCATTGAGAATGCCGCCTGCAGCGATGGAGTGAAAGGTGATCTGATATTGTTTGCCCAGTTCGACATAGCGTTGTCGCATCTTGTTTTCACGCAACGGAATCCAGTTCGGACGTGTACCAACACTGACCTGTAGCCCCTCGACGCCCGCCTTTGCAGCCAGCGGAATGAGTTCGGGATCGCAAGAAGTGCCCACATTCCAGTCGCACATGCCCACGCCGACAGCACCGCCCTCTGCACGAGCGGATGCCCATGGGAGCATGGCGGCGCCAAGAGTGAATCCCGCTGCTTTGAGAAAATCTCTGCGTTCCATAAGTCGTTCTCCTTATTGAATTATTCTTCTGCCGGTGGTTCTTGATCCTTTAATTTCAGTTTTTGGTACCACATAGGAAAACGCTCTTTGACCTCTTCTTCTGATATTTTTCCCGTGAAACCAGTCAAATTGAGAGGATAATTTGCAGGATGGAAAATGGCGAAAAACATGTGATACAAAACAATGGCTAATGTAGCGAGCACAGCCTCATAGAAGTGGATCGTTTCCGAAACCTTGATGATCCAGGGCGGCATAAATCGGGTCGCAATGGTTGGAAACCAGAGAATAAAACCGGTAATGGCCATCATCACTGTACCCCAAACCAAAGCCCAATATTCTGCTTTTTCAACATATCCATATCGTTCGAACAGCGGTCGTTCCGCATCCAGACCCAAATGATAGCGCATATTTTGATAGAAATGGCGGAAATCCGACAACCGTAACGTCAATTCTTTTAGCTCACCATGCCAACGCCTGACAAAAAAGAGGCACCAGAGATGGTATAGACCTCCGCCCAATAATCCGATGGCGGCACTTCGATGCAGGATTGCGCGTAGATTTTCAGTCAATCCAAGATTCATCAACAATTTGACCCAGCTCATTTGGGGAAATTTTAGGGCAAAACCAGTAATCACCAAGATCGTGAAGCTTATAAAAACAATGATGTGCTGGATGACCCATGCCGTGTCGAAGCGGGCGATGGTTTTCTCCTTTTTATGAGCGCGGTATTTCACGCGAACATAGGCAAACCAGATGATCAGATTATGGACAACCATTCCCCCGATGACCAGAATGATTAAATAAATATAAATCACTCTGACAATACTGGAAATTTTTTGCTCCAGACTGCCCAGCTTGCCATGAGTATAACTGCTTGCAAAGGCTTCAGTTACCTTAAAGTGACATTGCGCACAAGTTTTCTGAACATTGGCAGCATGCACGGATGATTTAGGATCCGTTTTCGAACGAATGTCATGAATGCCGTGGCAACTGTTGCAATTTGCCGCCACTGCTGAACCCCGACTGTTGGCGAGGCCGTGATAACTGTCCTTGTAGGAATCAAATAGATTTTCGGACAGCCCGGGCCGCTTATTCAGAAGTCCGGCTGCATGGCATGAAGCGCAAAGCTGATCGGGCGCATTCAGGGGATGCGTTGGAGAGTCGGGATCGGATGCTGAAAGAGCCCTATGGGCTTCATGGCAATTGATGCAGGTGGCAGACGAAAATTCGCCTTCCTTTACTCCAACACGATGAATACTTGCATCATATTCTGCTGCAATATCATCATGGCATTGACCGCAGGTTTTCGAAATATTGAAACGGAATATTTTTGAATTGGGATCTGATTTCGGCAATATGCGATGCGAATCATGGCAGTCATCGCAACTGGCGGCCAGATCATTTCCTTCTGCGAGCGCTTTAGCATGAACGCCTTGATTATAGTGTTTTGCCCCTTGATCACCAGTCGGTATATCGGTGATCTTGCTTTGGAGATGACAACGTTCGCATGTCTGCGGCACGTTCATGGCGTGCACAGAGGAAGTGGTATCGGCTGCGCTTTTGATCTCGTGCGTCGTATGACATGAACTGCATGTCGGAGCGTTCGCTGCACCGCTCATGAGCAGCCTGCCGTGCACTCCTTCCGAAAATTCGATTGCTGCCTCTTCATGGCATCCTGTACAATCAACGGCGCTCAATTTTTCCGGATGAGGATCACCTTTGGCATCGTGATGACAATCTCGGCACTGAAACTCGCCGTGGCTTGAAGCATGGTATCGTTCCTGATCAACATAGAGAGATCGCTCCTGCCCATCATCGGTCTCACCCATAAAATCACGTTGGCCGTGGCATTCAAAGCAATTGTTTTGTGCCTGCGATGGAAAAGTAAAAAGTAAAAACAGCAAGATTGCAGGAGTTAGCGGTTTCAAATGTTCACCAAAGGTTTATGGTTATTCGGGCAAATAGCTGAGGGTGCTATCAATCAGCCGCACCTTGAACAGCCCCGATTCAAGGTGTGACAAAAAGTAATTGAT
>RPQV01000065.1 GCA_003818595.1 Calditrichota bacterium | reverse complement strand
GTTGTTCAAAATGGGCCCAGAGCCCAATTTCGAATGGGCATCTTCTGCGGATGCGGCGCCCTTTTCGCTCTCTCGCTAGTCTTCATCAAGGTCAGTATTTCATTCCAGCCGTTTCGACAGTTGGAAACGGCTGGAATGAAATGAATGGGCGGCCGTCGGTGCGCCTATCTGACCTCAAACTCGATGAGGCCGGCTTTGCCGTAGGTCTGATCCTTGTATTCCTTTATGACGACCTCTTTGCCTTTTTTATCAAAGGCCTTGATTTCCAAATTCACTTTTTCATTCATCACTTCATAGGGAACCATCGTCTGCAGAGTCCAGGTCTCTTTTGACGCGGTTTCATCCCGTTCAAGTGCGAAAGGTTGAGGAATTTCATAGGCATATTCTCGGGGAATAATTTTAACCGACTGCAGATCTTTGATTCCGGAAAATACCACCACGCATTTGACCTGGTCTCCACCGGATGCTACAGCAGGATCAATCGTCGCCTGAACCAGTTTGGTTCGTGCAAAAAGTGGACTGCAGAATGTCAAGACTGTGAGGATGAGCAGCAGCTTTTTCATCTTTCTTCTCCTTTGATTGGTGAATTCTGTTTTTTCAAATAAGCAAATTTACCAAAAGATGCAAGGGATTTTTCGACAAAGACGTAATACCTCAGTTATGGGTAACATATACATCCGCACCTTTACGCAAGTTCGCAAAGACCTCGCACTGAGACGCCAAGACACAAAGGAAAATGATCCATTTATAAAGGCGGCAAGTAAATGAGTACAATATTTCAACACGATCAGGTTTTTTCATGGAATTCTTTTTCCTTGTCTTCTGCCCTGATCAGAGATTTCGATGCAGAAATAGTCAATTCGTCGGGTGTAGGACGAGGAGTTACTCCGTGTTTCTTTGTGTCTCAGTGACTCCGTGCGAGGCCAATTCTGTCAGTTATTCCTTGCGTTTCTTTGCGTGAATCAGCATGCAGAGGTTGTCGGCAGCGTTTGACAGATCGCTGCTGAACTTTTTTGTAACCGAACAAAAGCGCCATCGTAAGATAGAGTGTCAAAAAAGGAATGGCATTTCGGTTCATGCACGTTAATGAATTTAAAAAAAAGCGGCTGCGGATCATTTTATCCATACTTTATTATTTACTCATTTCACATCATCTCTTTGCTGTCGGAAGATTGAAATTTGACAGGCTGTCAATAGAAGAGGGACTTTCTCAAAGCATTGTCGATCGAGTTCTTCAGGATAGTCGGGGATATATGTGGTTTTGTACCGAGGACGGCCTCAATCAATTTGATGGTTATCATTTTACCGTCATGCGCAATGATCCGAATGATTCCAATAGTCTGAGTCAAAATTATACCCTGTGCATTGCTGAGGATAGAACCGGCAACCTGTGGATTGGGACCTTTCATGGCGGTCTGGATCGCTATAACCCGCAAACGGGAGAATTCCGGCATTTTCGCGCCGATCCACAGAATCCCGACAGCCTGTGTCATGATGTGGTGCGGGATATTTACCAGGACAGCGACGGGCTGATCTGGATCGGCACCGATGGCGGTTTAACATGTTATGATCCTGTCCTCGACAAGATGACCTGTTATTCTCACAATCCGCATCAGCCGCGCACCTTGTGCAATAATCGCGTCCGCAGCATTTGCGAGAGCAATACAATGTTGTGGATCGGCACCGATTCCGGATTGAGTCGCTTTGATAAAAAGAGCAATCAGTTTGTCAATTTCTTTCACAATCCGGCGAATGAAAACAGTCTTTGCCATGACAGCGTCCGCAAAGTGTACGCGGATCGCGCTGGAACCATATGGATTGGCACTGACGGCGGCGGATTGGACAAGCTCGAATCCAACGTCGACGGTCTGCTCCACTTTACCCATTATCGCGCCTCAGCCCAGGCGGCCGAAGGTTTGAGCGACAATCGCGTGTTTTCGATTTGTGAGGATGCCATCGGTGATTTATGGATTGGAACCAACGGCGGCGGACTCTACATATTAGATCGCGACACGGATATCTTCACCCATTTCAAATATGATGCGCAGGATGCAAAAAGCGTCAGCTATGATGAAATTTATGACATTTATATGGACAGCGGCGGCGTCATGTGGCTGGGAACGTATGGCGGTGGAATCAGCAAAGCCAATCGATTGACCGAGCAATTCTCATTAATTCAAAACAATCCCAATGACAGCAACAGTCTGAATCACAATATTGTCTGGTCGATTTATGAAGACGGCCAAAACAATCTTTGGGTGGGAACTCATGGCGGCGGACTGAATTGTTACAACCGAATCAACAACACCTGGACGCATTACCGCAACCGCCCCGGCAACAGTAACAGCCTGAGTCATGATATTGTGCGCATCATTCATGCCGATCGATTGGGATTCTTGTGGCTGGGTACCAATGGCGGCGGCCTCAATCAGTTCGATCCTCGGAGCGGAAGATTCGTCGTTTATCGCCACGATCCTGATCTTCCCGGTACATTGAGCCATGACGAAATCCGCTGCATATATGAAGATCGAAACGGCATTTTTTGGATTGGAACCAACGGCGGCGGATTGAACCGGTTCGATCGGCAGAGCGGAAAATTTGCAAGTTATGTGAACCGGCCCGATCAGTCATTTAGTTTGAGTAATAATTATGTGCGTGTGATTCATGAGGATCGCGACGGCATGCTGTGGATCGGCACTCAAGGCGGCGGATTGGAGCGATTCGATCCGGCGAGGGAACGATTCACCCATTATCGTTCCAGAACAGCAGATTCGACAGCACTCAGCAATGATAATGTTTTCTGCATCCATCAAGATGCATCAGGCATGCTGTGGTTGGGCACCTATGGCGGCGGACTCGACAAGTTCGATCGCCGCACAGGAATATTTGAGCATTTCACCAAACAGGATGGCCTGGGCGATAATTCAATTTACAGCATTCTCGAAGACGAGTCAGGACATTTATGGATGAGCACCAACAACGGGATCACCATGTTCGATCCCGGAGAAAAAACGTTCATCAACTATACCACAGAAGACGGCCTGCAGAGCAGTGAATTTAACGGCGGCTCGGCATTTAAGAGCAAAAGCGGGGAAATGTTTTTCGGAGGTATCAGCGGGATCAATTCATTTTTTCCGGAAAACATCAAAGAGAATGAACATATCCCGCCGGTTGTGATCACCGCGTTTTACATATTCAATCAGCCGGTGACATTGCTGCAATCGAATCAGAAAAATACGCTGCGACTTTCCTACCGGGATTATTATTTCTCTTTTGAATTTGCCGCGCTCGATTACACCGCACCGTCAAAAAATCGCTATGCGTACAAGATGGAAGGCCTTGATAAAGATTGGATTTATACAGACGCCTCGAAACGATATGCCGGATATTCGACGTTACCGCCCGGCAGATACACCTTTCGTGTCAAAGCGTCGAACAATGACGGTCATTGGAACGAGACCGGCGCCATGCTGAAAATCATGATCACGCCGCCGATTTGGCGAACCTGGTGGTTTCGCCTCTTGCTGACGCTGATGACGGCCGGAATCATCTATTATGTTTTGAAAAGACGAATCGCGACCGCGCGAATGAAGCAGAAAAGTTTGGTGGAACGGGTCCACGAGCGTACCGATGCCGCGCAAAAACTCCAGGCTGCTCTCGATGAGGTCGAACGGTTGAAAAATCGGCTCCAGGCTGAAAACGTGTACCTCAAGGGAGAAATCAAGTCAGTCACGAATTTTGAGAATATCATCACGACAAGTGCGTTGTTCAATAAGGTGCTTGCCAAGGTCGAACAGGTCGCTGCTACTGATGCGACTGTCCTGCTGTCCGGCGAATCCGGTACCGGCAAAGAACTGATTGCGCGAGCGATTCATAACCTGAGCGAACGCAACCATCGTATTCTGGTCAAGGTGAACTGCGCCGCGTTGCCGGCCAATTTAATTGAAAGTGAACTGTTTGGTCATGAAAAGGGCGCTTTTACGGGCGCCTTGGCGCGAAAAGCAGGCCGATTCGAGCTGGCGGACGGCGGCACGCTGTTCCTGGACGAAATCGGTGAATTGCCCATGGAACTGCAGGTCAAGCTGTTGCGCGTGCTGCAGGAAGGTGAATTCGAACGTGTCGGCAGTTCCACGACGCTGAAAGTGAATGTGCGCATCATTGCGGCGACCAACCGCGATCTGCAGAAAGAGATTCAATCCGGTGCATTTCGCCAGGATCTCTATTTCAGATTGAATGTGTTTCCCATTGTTTTGCCGCCGCTGCGGGAACGTCCCGAAGACATTCCGCTGTTGGTCAATTATTTTGTCAAAAAATACAGCCAGCGCATGGGCAAATCCATTCACAGCGTATCTCAACATGTCTTGAATGAGCTGGTGAGATATTCCTGGCCGGGCAATGTGCGCGAACTGGAGAATGTGATCGAACGGGCGGTCATCACCAGTCGCGGCTCCGGATTATCGCTTGAAGACAATTATATGACCTCTGCTGAGAGTGCAGCCCAGCTGGAAATCTGCACACTTGAAGAAATCGAAAAACAGCATATCATTAAAATCCTGCAGAAAACCAATTGGCGGGTGAGCGGCGATAAAGGCGCCGCCCTGCTGCTTGGTCTCCATCCGAAAACCCTCGAATCCCGCATGCAGAAATTGGGCATCTCCCGCCCGGTTTAAATCTCTCTGAAAACGGAGAAGAAAATAGCTGATTTTGGCTCACCGTCTCTGTGCGATGATCATCCTTTATTCCTGAAATATCAGGAATTCCTGATCTGTCAGAAAAAATAGTATTATGATTTCTACCTTTTCACTTCATATTTCATTCGTCTAATTTAATATTTTATAAATGGTTGACTGCCTCACACAAAGACGAAATTCGGTTTGGCATTGTCTTTGAATGAGAGAGTGTTGTCAAGCGTTCAACCACAACCATTGGAGGTTTACCATGAAAAAGCTTATTTATTCAGTGATTGCTCTTGTGCTCTTGGTTTCTGCCATTTATGCAGAACCACAAGCAAAACTCGATTGGCAAAAGTTCTCAAAGAATTTGGCGCTTGCTGTTTGCTCAGAAAATGACGGCTTGCGCAATTCGGCGATGTGCATGATGATCCAATATGCCGATCAGTTGACATTCGATCGCAGCACCATATATGATATCATCAGAATTTTCCGCAACAATGAGGATGATAATGTCAGATTGCTGGCGATGGTGACATTGTACAAGAGTGAGGATCCCTGGGCCATGGATTTCCTGAAACGTCATCGGCGGTTTGAAGAAAACCAGCGCATTAAAAAACTGTGCTGCTGCGCCGTCAAGGCCTATTATGCGAAAATGGATTCGATCCGCGAATTCAACGAAACCCTTTTGGTCCGCGCGGCAGAACGCATTGCCAAAGATCAGGCTCTGGCTTCTGCGAAAGCATTGAATGCTGAGCAATATGGCTTAAAGTAAGGTATAGTTCAAGCAGAATCTCACTGAGAACCGAGAGAAACGACTGTGATTGATCTGACGCATGAAGATTATTATCAAAAAATTACCCGAAACAATGCGACCTGCTGCGTCGAGATACGAGCTGATTGGAGCGGCGATTGTTTCCTCATGGAAGCGATCCTGCAGCAAATGGAAACTGAATTTGCCGAACGAATTCAGTTCGTTCAGGTAAATGTTGGCGCGGAACCTAAAATTGCAAAAGAATATGGCGTTACCGAGTTGCCAATGCTGTTGCTGTTCAAGAAAGGCGAACTTGTCGAGTGTATGGTCGGACTGCAGTCAAAAACGCAACTCAGATCGCATCTGAAAAAGATCTCCTAAAAATTCCCCCTTCATCATTGAATCTCCTTTAACGGAGAGAAAAGGCCCGAAGCGTGTATCGGGCCTTTTTTTTCATAGGACGTCTGTTCAATCAATTGAACATTTGAATTCATATTTCCCGGAACCCACGCGGATGACGGCGTCGGCTTGATCCTGAGCAGTGCTGATGATCTCTTTCACTTTGGCTGGCGGCTTACCATCCACCGTGACGGTTTCGATCTTGGCGCCCGGCAATTTGATGGTGGCTGATGTATTGACCGGGATTTCAACAGTGACTTTAAGCGTCGAATGATTTAATTCCCACGCCGACATAATGTTGCCGTACATGGATTGATATTCCGCTTTGGCATACGTCAATCCGCCGCCCGGGTGCGGTTGAATGAAAGTATGCTTGTAGGCAGGGTTTTTCTCATCAATTTCAATTCCGGCGACAACGCGATATAACCATTCGCCGATGGCGCCATAAGCATAGTGATTGAAAGAATTCATACCGGCATCCTGAAAAGAACCATCCGGCTTCAAGCCGTCCCATCGTTCCCAGATCGTCGTGGCGCCTTTAGTGATGGGATAAAGCCAAGAGGGATATTGCTGACGATTCAGGAGCATGAATGCTTCATCATAATATCCATTTTCGCTCAAGGCAAAGCATAGAACCGGTGTTCCTAAAAAGCCGGTGGTGAGGTGTTTAAATTGATTGACGTCTTGAGCCAACCGTTCAGCTGCGTTCGGCCGCAAATCCGCCGGCAGCAGATCAAACGCAAGCGCGAGCGCGTAGGCCGTCTGAGTGTTGGAGGAAAGCCGTCCGTTGGCGGTGAGAAATTCCTGTTGGAAAACCTGTTTGATGCGGGCGAGGAGCTGTGCATAATGTTCCGCATCTTCGGTTTTTCCCAAAATGACGGCCATTCGCTGCAGCAGGTCGGTCGAGCGGGCAAAGTAAGCCTGACACAGCAAATCTTTATCCGTGGTTGCGCCGGGATAATCCGAACGGGTTGTTGCAAACGCAAGCCAATCGCCGAAGGTAAAGTCTGTGTTCCAAAAGACCGACTCACCGGCGCGAGCGGCCATATAATCAACCCACCCTTTCATGCAGTCGTATTGATCTTTTAAGATTTGCACATCGCCGTAGTTGAGATACATGGTCCAGGGAATGATCACCGCAGCGTCAGCCCATCCGGCAGAGCCCGAATTACCCTGACGACCGCTGCGAACGGACAGTACATCGGGAATGACAAATGGAATTTGACCTTCCTTTTGCTGATCGGCGACGAAATCCTTCATCCATTTTGTATAAAAAGCGGCGACATCATGATTAAAGCAGGCGGTGCGGGCAAAGACCTGGGCATCTCCGGTCCATCCTAAACGCTCATCACGCTGTGGACAATCCGTCGGCACATCGACAAAATTACCCTTTTGACCCCAGCGAATATTGTGCTGCAGCTGATTGATGAGATCATTTGAACATTCGAAAGTTCCCGAAGGCGCGATTTCGGAGTGGACAACAACGCCGGTGAACGCATCAAGGCTCAGTGTTCCAGGCCATCCTTCGACGGCGACATAACGAAATCCCTGAAAGGTAAAATGCGGTTCAAAAGTTTCAATCCCGCCGCCTTTGAGCGTATAATGTACTATTTGTTTGGCGGCGCGCAAATTTTCCGTATAAAAATTTCCCTCTTTATCCAAAACCTCCGCGTGACGGAGAACGACAGTCGTTCCTTTGGCTCCCTGAACTCGAAAGCGCACCCATCCCACCATGTTTTGTCCCATATCAATCACGCGTTCGCCGCGGGGGGTGTTGATGATTTTAATGGGACGGATTTCCTCGATTCGACGAACAGGCGGTCCGGCCGGAGCCATGATTTTCGCCGACGGCGACGCCGTGACAACCACGCCTGACCAGGATGAATCATCATAGCCGGCTTGATTCCAACCGGTTTTTTCCAGACGGGCGTCATAGGTCTCACCATCATAAATGTCTGAAAGAAGAATCGGGCCGGTCGCTGCTCTCCATCCAGTGTCCGAAAGAATCATTTCGCGCCGGCCATCGGCAGTGGTGACTTCCAACTGGCACAGAAGAGCAAGCTTTTCACCGTACACATTTCGTTGTCCCTGAAAACCGATGAAACCGCGATACCATCCATCTCCCAAGGTGACGGCCAAAGTATTGGCGCCTGTTTTGAGGAGAAAAGAGACATCGTATGTCTGATACTGAACATGATCTTGGTAGGCGGTCCATCCCGGAGTGAGTACCTCGTCACCGACAGTTTTGCCGTTGATTTCCGCCTGATAAAGCCCAAGACTGGTGATATATAGTCTGGCATTCTCGACCTGGCCCTTTACGGTAAAAGTCTTGCGCAGCATATGCGCGGGAGAAGAGACATTCACGTCCTCCTGTACATCCGCACTGATCCAATCAGCCTTCCAATCATTTTTTTTCAACAGTCCGGCTTCCCAGTATGCAGGTTCGCTCCACTCTGATTTAATGTTCTTGTTATCCCATATACGCACCTGCCAATAGACACGACGACGAGATTCCAGCGCGGGACCTTCATAGACGACCTGAATGGATTGATTCGATTTCACTCTGCCTGTGTTCCACATCAGATTCTTCCCGACAATGACATCTTTTTGCGTTGCTGCGACGCGAATTTCATAGGCACTTTGGGTGACAGCCTTTCTATCCGCCTGTATCTGCCAACTCAGGCGCGGATGATCGACGTCGATCCCGACGGGATTGGTTTTATATTCGCACTTGAGATGATCGACACGCAGCGCCGCATAAGAAGACCCAAAAGTCGTCAACAAGACCAAGATCACGCCCCAAAACACACTCGATGCCAATTCTACCGATTTCATAGATCGCTCCTATTATGGGAATTAAAAATTAAAAATATTATTTGTCGGATTCAATACAGCACAGTTCATCGATGAATCAGCCAATCCGGAGATGGATTTGAGTTTTGGTCAGATCATCGATTTCCTGTGCAAATGGTCCATGAGACGCCAACATGAATTGCGTCTGCAGATAACCCAATGGCGTTCCCATATCCAGCCTCACCCCATTGGCTTCATAGCCGATCACACCTTCTTCTGCAATTAATTCGGCGAGAGCGGTCGTCAGCTGGATTTCTCCATCAATTTGACCCTGTGCATGGATATTGTTTTCTAAAATTTCAAAAATCCTGGGAGTCAAAATGTAAATGCCGAAAATGGCTAAAAACATGTCCGTGGGCAATTGCGGGATGAGCAAAAGCCGGCGGGCCTGCTCGACATCCGGCTTTTCGATGATGTTGTCCAATTGATACAAGTTGACGCGTTCGGTCATAGGCTTACCGGAAACCACACCGAAGAGATAGAGTTGGTTTACTGGCGTGCGCTGCAACGAGAAAATCGAACGGTGGAATTGTTCATAGACATCAATCAGCTGTCGAGTGCAGGAACGTGTTTCGCGGGAAATATAAACATGATCGCCAAGCAGCAAAAGTACAGGCTCCTGCTCCGCCCATTCTCGGGCGCAGAAGACAGCGTGTCCAAAGCCGCGCTGCTCGGATTGGTGAATATAGGTAATTGCGCGAGCCATGTGATCGAGATTTTCCGATAGAGTCAGCGCCCACGGCTTGTTGATGAATGCCTTTTTCTCCTCTTTCGACAATCCTTTAAAATGTTGCTTAAATTGTCTCTCTTCACCCGGTTGGACGATGAGGGCGATTTGTTCAATCCCGGCATTCATCACTTCTTCAACAATAATCTGGAGAGTCGGCTTGCTGATTCCGTCTCGGTCGACCAGGGGAAACAACTCTTTCTGCACAGCATTGGTTGCAGGATACTGCCGGGTACCTTTCCCGGCAGCCGTGATGATGGCGTGTTTGATCATGGATTCAGGAGCTTTAATAATCAGGCTCAACCCGTCGCGGGCAAAGCAGTGTCAAATGATAGTACCATCAGGGATGACGGCGTCTTTCAGGATGATGACAATACCATCGCGAATATACCATCCCTCTTCTTCATGACGCGCATCAACATCGAGACCATCCTTATTGATGATTTTCACGTCCCGGCCGATGCGGGCATTTTTATCGATAATGGCCTTTTTGATGATGCAGTTCTTGCCAATACCCATAGGTATTTGCGAATGAACAGTTTCAGTAACTTTTCTTTGGGTTTCGTAATAATCGCATCCCATGAGGAGGGATTCATGTATTTCCGCGCCCTCGTCCACAAATGAGCGAATTCCAACCAACGATTTTCGGATGACCGCCTTGTTGATGATGCATCCTTCTGAGATCATTGATTCGATGATATCTGAATTCATAAAACGACAGGGAGGTAAAAATCGCTGCCGTGTATAAATGGGAGCGGTCGCATCATAAAAGCTGAACGAAGGAGTGGGAAACTTGACCAGAGCCATATTGGCGTCATAAAAGGCGCGAATGGTTCCAATGTCCTCCCAATATCCTTTGTACAAATAGGCTTGAACTTTCAGGTGTTCAATCGCAGAAGGTATGATCTCTTTGCCAAAATCTTTTTGTTGCGGATTTTCGTCAAGAATTTTCTGCAGAACATGGCTCTTAAAGGCATAAATACCCATCGACGCTATATAGGGCCGACGTTTTGCCTCTTCTTCAGCCAAACCAAGATGCATTGTATCGACTGCCATCGCCTTTAGGGTTTCACCCTTGGGTTTTTCACTGAACTCGACGACGGAATTGGTTGCATCGGTTTTCAGCAATCCAAATGAGGAGGCGGCGCTTTCTTCAACCGCAATCACCGGGATGGTCAAATCAGCATCATTTTCACGATGGTACTCGATGAACCGGCTGTAATCCATTCGATAAAGATGATCGCCTGAAAGGATGAGAAAATGATCGATATTATGAGATTGAACATAGCGCATGCATTGTCGAACCGCATCGGCTGTACCCTGATACCAATCCATATTCCCCAGCGTCTGTTG
>RPQV01000064.1 GCA_003818595.1 Calditrichota bacterium | reverse complement strand
AGGAGTTACCCCAGAATAAAGCCATAAAGTGACGAGTGCAACTGCTAACATAATATTTTTCATCAGTGCAGGCCTTTCAATTCGAGATGATGCTCAACAAGTTCTGAATTTATTTCATAATAATAAACATTTGTGACTGCAGCAAGGATTTTGTGGTTGATCTGCATGACCTGTGCCTTATGATACATTTTCTTTATGGCTGAATCGATTCAAGGCATGAATGTTCATCAACCTGAAAAAATAATCGCATTTATTAATCATTTTTTATATATTGATCAAATATCAATCAAAACCTACAACCTGAGGGAATCAACATGCAATTACACGCTATTGATCTGACAATCATCCTGTTATATCTATTGGCGACAATTTTGTTGGGTGTTTTTATCTCCAAACGTGCCTCAAAAGGACTGGATTCTTATTTCCTCGGTGATCGAGGAATGCCTTGGTATATTCTCGGAGTGTCAAATGCCTCAGGTATGTTTGATATCACCGGCACCATGTGGTTAGTCTATATACTTTTCGTTTACGGCTTGAAAAGTGTCTGGCTGCCTTGGGTTTGGCCGGTGTTCAATCAAATTTTTCTGATGGTCTTTTTGTCCACCTGGCTGCGTCGCTCGAATGTCATGACAGGAGCTGAATGGATCACACTGCGCTTCGGCAAAGGCAAGGGATCAAACCTTTCCCATATCAGTGTCGTGGTCTTTGCGCTGATCAGCGTTATCGGCTTTTTGGCGTATGATTTTAAAGGGATCGGCAAATTTGCCACCCAATTTCTTCCCTGGGATTTGACCAATATGATTCCCGGCGTATCTTCGGCCAACATGTACTCTTTTATATTTATGGGAATCACCGCGATTTATGTGGTGTCGGGAGGTATGTTCAGTGTCGTTTTTACCGAGGTCCTTCAGTTTGTCATCATGACCATTGCCTCGCTTGCTGTCGGCATCATCGCTATGGCAAAAGTTTCACCGGCGATGTTGGAACACGTTCTACCGGATGGATGGAAAAATATATTTTTCGGATGGCGGCTTGATCTGGATTGGAGCGGAATTCTGAATTCTGCCAATGCCAAAATAGCTGCTGATGGGTACTCCTTATTCGGCATCGTTTTTATGATGATGCTGTTCAAAGGGATACTCATCAGCATGGCCGGCCCTGCTCCCAATTATGACATGCAGCGCATTCTCGCCACCAAGTCACCCAGAGAAGCCAGCTTGATGAGCGGTTTTGTCAATGTCGCCCTCTTTTTTCCCCGATACTGTATGATTGCCGGTTTGGGTGTGCTGGCTCTGGCATTTTTCCTGCCCGAATTGCGGGCGATGGGATCCAATGTCGATTTTGAAATGATCCTGCCTTATGCTTTGCGAAATTTTATCCCCATCGGCTTTTTAGGATTGCTGCTGGCCGGGTTGCTTGCGGCGTTCATGTCTACTTTTGCCGCTACGGTCAATGCAGCACCCGCCTACATTATCAATGATATTTATAGACGTTATATCAATCCCAAGGCCGATGATAAAAAGCTGGTCGTGTACAGCAAAATTGCTTCAATTGCCGTTGTCCTGGTCGGTATGGGATTCGGTTTGATTGTCGAGTCAATTAATTCGATTACGCTATGGATTGTTTCGGCGCTTTGGGGTGGATATGCGGCAGCGAATGTGCTCAAATGGTATTGGTGGCGCTTTAACGGATATGGATATTTTTGGGGTATGGTTTCCGGGATACTGGCAGCTTTGGCGGTTCCAAAGATATTACCGTCACTATCAGCACTCAATTCTTTTCCGATCATCCTCGCTTTTTCGATTATTTTCTGCATCGCAGGTAGTCTGTTGAGCAAGCCGGAATCAGAACAAGTGCTCAAAGAATTTTATTCTCGGGTCCGTCCTTGGGGATTCTGGGGTCCCATTGACAAGTTGGTCCGCGCGGAAAATCCTTCATTCCAGAAAAATATGAATTTCAAACGCGATATGCTGAATGTGGCTGTCGGCATCATCTGGCAGACTACTCTTGTTGCATTGCCGATTTTCATCATCACACGACAATGGCTGTTTGCCTTTGTGTGTGCACTCATCAGCGCAGCAACGTTATATGCGTTGAAAAAGAACTGGTATGAAAAATTGCCTCTGGATTGACACATCCGCCGCCTGCTGGTGGTTGAGCAGGCGGCATGTTGATCTTGTCAAGAAAAAATATGATGAAATTATCCGTGCTGCATATTAGTCCGGCGCCGCCCAATGTAGGCGGTATGGAAGCTTTCATGGGTGACCTTTTGCAGTCATCTTTGAAAAATAGCGTTCGCGTACTGTTGCTGAATCTCTCAAAGCCAGGTCTGCAAAAAGGAGGGAAATATGCCATTCATACCGGCTATACTTCTCTTGCGGAAAGAGGATTTCGCGTCTCCTTGATCAGCTATGGTTATTCAATTATATTTATGTTTCGATTTTTACGGCTGTTGATCATTGAATCCATTCAAATTCTTCATATTCACACCGCCTCGTATACCTCATTCTGGGAAAAATGCGCCTACATCCTTGTGGGCAGATTGGCGGGTAAAAAAATTGTGCTGCATGTGCACGGCGCACTTTATGACCAGTTTTATCAATCCAGTTCACAACTTTTGCAGCGGATCATACGTTTTTTTCTCAATCGCTGTCACGCCATCATTGTTTTAAGTCCGGCATGGTATCAATTTTTCAAGCGGATACTTCCTCGATCGCCCATAACGATCATTGAAAACGGCATTCATCTCGCGCCGTTTCAACACGAACGCCGTCAACATGATCTCACCAACCTCTTTCACATTGGTGAAGTGAGCCGGCGTAAGGGGATCGATGATGTATTGAAGGTGTTGTCAGAGCTGCGTGTAGAGGGATTTGATTTCTTCTTCCATATCGCCGGTCCAGGAGAGTTAGATTTAGCCGAACAGAAAATAAAGGCATTAAATTTATCGCCATGTGTCAAACTTTACGGTCCGGTTAGAGGAGAACAAAAGCTGTCACTTTTCAAGACCGCCGATGTGTTTATTCTTGCTTCCTATGCTGAAGGCCTTCCCATCGGTCTCATTGAAGCGATGGCTGCAGGATTGCCGGTCATCAGTACCACCGTAGGTGGTATTCCAGACATTGTCAGCCAAGGAGTAAATGGATTTTTGTTTGATCCCGGCGATCTCATGCAATTAAAACGCCATATAAAAACATGCCTTCAATCAGCTGATTTATGCCTGGAAATTGGTCAAGTCAATCAAAAATATGCAATTGAACGCTTTGACATCAACCGATGTGCAGACCAGATGCTGGGGATTTATGCTGCTCTTTGCCCTAAAATGACAACCAAGATGGAATTTCTCCGATAAATTGAACATAAACATCAATTTTTACCTTGCGTTTTGTCATTTTTTTAGCTAAAATAGTTGTCTTTAATATGCATCGGAGAACAGTGACAATATGATAAAAAGACAGGATAAGATTTTCGGATTATTTATCCTGGCAGGAGCGATTTTCTTGATATTGCTGCTTTTGGTGATGCTTCGCGGCATGAGAAGTGACTCCAATCTACAATTTTCCGGTGGAACAGATAAAGTGGCGTTGGTTGAATTGAACGGTGTGATCACGTCATCCCGTTCAATTGTTCGTCAGTTCGAACAATATCGTAAAGATCAAAGCATTAAAGCGATCGTTTTCCGAATTGAAAGTCCTGGCGGAGGGATAGCCGCATCCCAGGAAATTTATGAACATGTTCGGCGAACTCGCGATGCCGGCAAGCCGGTGATTGCCTCAATGGGAAGCGTTGCTGCCAGCGGCGGATATTATGTCGCCCTCGGTGCGGACAGCATCATGGCGAATCCCGGAACTACGACAGGCAGCATCGGCGTGATTGCCGAGTTTCCCAATTTGACCAAGCTTCTTGACAAGCTCGGTATACAGATGACGGTCATTAAAAGCGGACCCCTCAAGGATACTGGTTCACCATATCGTGAAGTGACTGATCGCGATCGTCAATATTTGCAGGAATGGATCAACAGCGGCTATGATCAGTTTATTCAGGTTGTGGCGCGAGAGAGAAATCAGGATATTAATCATGTGAGAAAGCTGGCTGATGGACGTGTTTATTCCGGTCAACAGGCCTATAATTTGGCCTTGATTGATACCCTGGGCACGTTTGAAGATGCCATAGCCTTAGCAGCAGCGGCAGCGGGCATTAAAGGCGAACCGCGAATTATCCGTCAGGAACGCCGAAAAACCACGCCGTTTGATCTGTTGTTTACTTTTGATGTGAAAGAATTCTTAGAAACCTATTTCAGCGCCTGGCCGCGCGTGCAGTATATGCTGACCATCTAGCCGTCGCGATGAAATAGGGGAGGGAATGATGACAAAAGCAGACATCGTCGATGTGGTTTCCCAAGGAACCGGTTTAACCAAAGTGGAAACGCAGGCAGTAATTGACGGTTTTCTGGCGACCGTCAAGTATAAACTTCAGCAGGGCGAAAGGATCGACCTGCGCGGTTTCGGGAACTTTAAAGTCGTGCAACGAAAAGCCAGGACAGCCCGCAATCCCGGTACCAATCAACCGGTGCATGTTCCTGAACAACTGGCCGTTGTGTTCAAACCATCGAAAGATTTGAAGGACTTTATTAATAAAGCATAACAAGATATCGTGGAATAGGAGGTGATTACTTTGCCAAGCGGAAAAAAGCGTAAACGACATAAAATAGCAACGCACAAGCGGAAAAAAAGATTGCGCAAAGATCGTCACAAGAAAAAAGGTAAATAGGTGAGAGAGGGCTGAGAATATTTCTTAGCCCTTTTAACTATAAAGCCAAAAACGAACAGACGTTTCATGTGGGATGATGGACCATCGCGAAGCGATATTTTCACTGTCTCCGCAATTACCTTAGAGATCAAGGAACTGCTGGAAACACAGTTGCCGACAGTGTGGGTTGAAGGTGAGATTTCCAACTTTAGCCGCCACTCTTCAGGACATCTTTATTTTTCGCTCAAAGACGAAAGCGCTCAGCTTGCATGCGTCATGTGGCGCATGCGGGCCGGCGCTCTTTTTTTTCTCCCTCGTGATGGCTTGCGGGTCAGAGCATTAGGCTCAATTCGAGTGTATGAAAAACGAGGCACTTATCAGCTCGATATCGCCCGCTTGATTCCAGCAGGATTTGGTGAACTTCAGGCTGCATTTGAGGCTTTGAAGTTAAAGCTGAAGGATGAAGGTTTGTTCGATCCGCTTCACAAAAAGCCTATTCCTCCTTTCCCCGAACGAATTGGCATCATCACATCGCCGACAGGCGCTGCTCTTCGCGACATTCAACAGATATTGAATCGTCGCATGCCTTTTGTACAGAAAATATTACGTCCCACCTTGGTCCAGGGTGAGAGCGCGGTGCAGGATATTGTCAACGCCATTGAGGAAATGAACGAATTCGGCGCCGTTGATGTGATCATTTTGGGAAGAGGAGGCGGAACTCTGGAAGACTTGTGGGCATTCAACGAAGAGGCTGTCGCTCGAGCGGTCTATGCTTCACGCGTACCTATCATATCCGCGGTCGGCCATGAAATTGACTTTACTATTTGCGATCTCGTCGCTGATTTGCGGGCGCCGACACCATCAGCCGCGGCTGAAATTGCCGTTAAAAATAGTGTTGATGTCGCACAGGAGTTAAATGAGCTGATCCTCTCCTGCAGAAGAACTATAGATTCTTGTTTAAGCAATTACCGTAAAACGCTGCGCAGCATGGAGCAAAGCTATTCTTTTCGACGATCGGCTGATGTGGTAAGACAGCGTCAGCAGCGGTTGGACGAGCTGTCGAGGGCAATCACTTCTTATTGCCTGCACAAGTTTAAATTTCAAAATGAAAAAATGATACAGTTGCGTAAACGTTTTTCGAGTCTTCATCCACAGGCCGTTCTTGAACGAGGTTTTGCTTTGGTTTGGCATAAAAGATTGTCGCAGTTTATGAAAACGACGGATGATGCCTGCGTCGATGATGATCTTGACATTCATCTCGGCAAAGGATCTCTGGCAGCACGAATCACCAAAATCGTCAAATTAGATGTCAAATGGAGAGACGCATTTGATGAACCAAACCACTAATTTTGAACAGGCTTTTGCCCGCTTGGAAGAAATTGCTGCAATACTGGAAGGCGGACAAGCTTCTCTGGATGAAACCATGCAATATTTTGAAGAAGCTAACGAGCTGTTTCAATTTTGTGCAGCGAAATTGAACCAGGCTGAAGAAAAACTCTATGTGATTTCGAAAAAACAGGACGCCTTTCAACTGGAAATCGAGGAAAAAGAGCAGGCATAATGGGCAGACTCCTCAACAAAATTGATTCCCCCAGGGATTTAAAAAAATTAACTGTGGATGAATTGTCCATTCTGGCGGAAGAGCTTCGTCAAATCATCGTCAGTACGGTGGCATCCAATGGCGGTCATTTGGCGCCCTCGCTCGGCGTTGTTGAATTGACCATTGTTATGCACTATCTTTTTAATACACCTGAAGATAAAATCATATGGGATGTCGGTCATCAAAGTTATGCCCACAAGTTGCTGACCGGTAGACGCAGGCTTTTTCATACAATCAGACAATATCGAGGTTTGAGTGGTTTCCCAAAACGCAGCGAAAGCGAATATGACGCATTTGGTGTAGGGCATTCCAGTACGGCCATTTCCGCTGCATTGGGTATCGCCGCTGCACGTGATCTTGAGGGAAAATCCTTTCATGTCATTGCGGTCGTGGGAGACGGTGCACTGACTGGTGGGCTTGCCTATGAAGGATTGAATAATGCCGGTGCTGCAGGTAAAGACATCATCGTCATTTTAAATGATAACAGTATGTCCATCTCGCCGAATGTTGGCGCCATGTCAAAATATCTGACGGGGATCATTGCTCATCCACTCTATAATCGAATAAAAAACGAGATATGGGAAATCACTGGCCGCATGTCTTCCGCTGGTCCCGTTATCCGTAAAGCTGCCCGTAAAATAGAAGAGAGTCTCAAGGCATTCATCACTCCTGGAGTTTTATTTGAACGTCTTGGTTTTCGATATTTTGGTCCGATCGACGGTCATAACATCACCGAGTTGATCGAGTTGCTGAACGAAACAAAACGGCTGAAAGGTCCTCTGTTGTTCCACATTTTGACTAAAAAAGGAAAGGGATACGAACCTGCCGAAAAGAATGCACCCTATTTTCATGGTTTGGGGAAATTTGATCCGCGAACAGGACACGCTCTGAAAAAGACGAATGTTCCTTCATATACCGATGTTTTTGAACAAACCATTGTCGAGTTGGCATATCAAAATTCAACGATCTGTGCCATCACTGCGGCGATGCAGATCGGCGCCGGATTAACCTTATTTTCAAAAACTTTTCCAAACCGTTTTTATGATGTTGGTATTGCAGAGGGCCATGCGGTAACCTTCGCGGCAGGTCTCGCCTCGCAGGGAATGCGCCCTGTATGCGCGATTTATTCCAGTTTTCTGCAGCGTGCTTATGACATGCTGATTCACGACGTCGCACTACAGCAATTACCGGTCATCCTGGCAATTGATCGCGCCGGACTCGTCGGAGATGATGGTCCAACCCATCACGGTATCTATGACATGGCCTTTTTGCGAACTATTCCCAATATGGTCATTATGGCGCCAAAAGATGAACAGGAACTCCGTGAAATGCTCAGTGCTGCCGTGGCATATGACAGTGGACCGATTGCGATACGTTACCCGCGGGCTTTAGGAGAAGGAGTCGATACTCCCGGTAATATAAATGCTGTTCCCATCAGCAAAAGCGAATTGCTTATCGAAGGCGAAGACATCGCGATTATCGCCGTTGGACCGCTCGTGTATCAAGCTCTGGCAGCAGCATCAGTTCTGCTGGCAGAGGATGGATTGAATGTTACGATCATCAATGCGCGTTTTGTCAAGCCGGTTGATGAACTGATGCTCAAAACAACGGCATTGCGACATTCTCTGATTGTCACCGTGGAAGAAGGGACGATAAAGGGAGGATTCGGCAGCGAGGTGGCGGAATTTATCACCATGCACAATTTTCAACATGTAGAACTCATCAGGTTGGGTATTCCCGATACTTTTATCGAACAGGGAGAACGCATGTTTTTGCTGTCTACATTAAACCTTTCTGCAGAGGGTATTGTGCAAAAGATACGCAGCAGCAAATCTTACCCGGTTTTGGCGCCGCATACCCTTTCGATTAACCGTCAACACTCGAAAGCATCATGAAAATCGGTATCGTCGGAAATATCAGCAAACCTCAGGCCGTTCCGGTCATCAACAAGTTTGTCGCCCTGCTGACAGAGCGCGGACTGCCTTTTGTTTTTGCAGATTCATTGCGGCGATTCCTGAATCTAAGCGCATCCGTTAAAACAGCCGCCATGAGTGAAATGAGTCAAACGTGTTCAATCATTGTCGCATTTGGCGGTGACGGAACTATGCTCTCCACCGCGAGGGAAATCGGCGCCGCTGCGGTTCCACTCCTGGGAGTCAATATCGGGACTCTGGGCTTTCTCACAGAGGTCGTTGTTGACGAACTCGAGGAGATGGTCGATAATTTGTCAGCCGGTCGGTATGCCGTCATTGAAAGGATGCTGCTGAGACTGGATATCATTCGAGATTATCTTTCAAAAACCTATTATGCGCTGAATGATATTGTCGTTGATAAAGGCCTGGCATCGCGGCTGATTTATATAGACACCAAAGTGAATGGAACCTTTTTAAACTCCTATCGTGCAGACGGTCTCATCGTCGCAACGCCGACAGGATCAACTGCTTATTCATTATCGGCCGGCGGGCCGCTCATGATGCCCAACATGCATGCATTCATTATTGCGCCCATCTGCCCTCACTCATTGTCAGTACGGCCGATCGTCCTTTCAGACGACAGCCGAATTGAATTGAGTATTCGAAAAGAGGCTGAACCGGTGCAGGTGAATATTGATGGACAAAACTGCTATTCCCTGCTATCCAAAGAGACCTTGCGCATTGCCAAAGCGGAATATAATGTGCGCTGGATTACCATGGGTAAACGCGATTTTTTTCATGTCCTGAGAACGAAATTACACTGGGGCAGCAATGGACGAAATTCCATCGTCCCCGCGATGAAAAAAAACCGATATCCTCGCTAATGTGAGAACCTGAACGTGTCGACGACGCCTTTAATGGAACAATATCATCGTATCAAAAAACAGCACAAGGATGCGATTCTATTTTTCCGTATGGGCGATTTTTATGAAATGTTTTTTGAAGACGCCCGCATCGGCGCCAAAGTATTGGGAATCACACTGACTTCTCGGGCGCATGGCAAAGCTGCCGATGTACCTCTTGCCGGTTTTCCCTATCACGCCCTCGATGGTTATTTAGCCAAAATGATCAAAGCCGGATATCGGGTTGCTATTTGTGAACAGGTCGAAGATCCTAAAACGGCCAAGACCATCGTCAAACGGGAAATCACTGAAATCGTCACCCCCGGGACTGCGGTTACGGATGATATTTTAGAGACAAAACGCAATAATTACCTTGTGGCGCTGGTGCTTTCACCGCAGACTTTCGGCATTGCTAAAATTGATGTCTCAACCGGTGAGTTCGAGGTGGGTGAATTCAGCTCTCGTGATCTCCGTGAGAAAATTGCCGCCATTGAACCCGCAGAAATACTGATTGCTGAAAATCAATCTTCGCAATTAGAGAGCGGCGCAGTTAACCTGAGAAGCACGACTCTCAGCAAACGAGAGGATTGGACATTTCACCATGATTATGCAAGAGATGTGCTGCTGGAACATTTTTCGACTTTGTCTCTCAAGGGATTCGGCATTGATGACCTCTACCTGGGGATTTCTGCGGCAGGAGCTGTTCTATCTTATCTTCGCGACAATCAAAAAGAAAAACTTCAGCATATCAATCGATTGCAGCGCTTTGCAGATTCCGATCTTTTATATATTGACAGCACAACCCGCCGCAATTTAGAACTTGTTCAGCCCTTGAACAGTATGAATCGTCAGGGCACTTTATTGACGGTCATTGACAAGACCCAAACGCCCATGGGTGGACGCAAGCTGGTAAACTGGCTTCTCTATCCCTTGAATAATTTGGATAAAATCCGAAAAAGACATCAGGCTGTTGGAACGATGGTGCTGAAAACCGATTTGCGTCGGCGACTGCGCGAAGTTTTGCAGAATTCCGGCGATTTGGAACGGCTGACTGCAAAATTCTCCACCGGACGTGCCAATGCACGTGATGTCATCGCCATCCGCACCTCATTGCTTATAGCTGCCGAAGTTAAAAATCTCCTCGCTGACGTTGAACAAGTCGAGTGGAAAGAAATTCAGGATAAATTGCAGCCGCTTCCGCAATTGGTGGAGCGGTTGCAGTCGGCGATTGTTGATAATCCGCCACTATCGATCACTGAAGGCGGATTTATCAAGCGCGGTTATCATCAGGACCTGGACAAATTGCGTGAGATTGCCTATTCCGGAAAAGATTGGATCGCTCGGCTGCAGCAGGATGAAAGGCAGAAAACAGGCATCAGCTCGCTCAAGGTCAACTATAATAAAGTATTTGGGTATTATATTGAAATCACCAAACCAAATCTTTCGCGAGTGCCGTCATATTATGTTCGAAAACAAACGCTGGTCAATGCAGAGCGGTTTATCACCCAGGATTTGAAAGAATATGAAGAAAAAATACTCGGTGCGGAAGAAAAGATGGCCGCATTGGAATATGATCTGTTTATCGAGTTGCGTGATTATGTATTGAGTTTTACGCGGGAATT
>RPQV01000063.1 GCA_003818595.1 Calditrichota bacterium | reverse complement strand
CTGTAGGCGCCCAGGCCTCGTCGCGGGTCTTTGGTGGAAAAGGATCTTTGAAAAAGCTGCAGCTGCACCTCGCGCGGCATAAATCCGGGGTTATGAATTAAGAATTGAATTGATTGATCGCATAATCGGCTGCTTATTGAAACCGTTTCTTTCGGCTGAATCGCTTCGAGAGCGTTTTTTATGATATTCCCAAGAACTCGGGAGAGCAATCCCTCGTCGCTGATGAATTGTATGTTTTGCGACTCTTTCATCATCACCAGCTCACGATTTTTGCAAACGGGATGCGTCGAATAGGTCTCCAACAGTCTTTGCAGCAAATCCTGCGAGCTGATTCTATTCCGGCGAATGGTGAGATCATTCTTTTCAGCCGCAGCCAGGGTGCGATGGGATTCAATATCATCTGCCAAGCGCATCAACAGGCGATTCATGATTGAAATCGTGTTTTGAGTTGAATCGGGACAAGAGATTCGCAGGACCTCCACAGCGCCGGATAATCCGCCGAGGGTATTGAAGATATCATGAAAAAAGAGGCGTTCCAAAACGGCATGACGTTTTTCATGATGAATATCCAGGCAGGCAAAAATCGTGAACGACTTTTGTTGATAGCTGAAGGGCGTCGCCCAAACGCGCAGATCCATGGATTCGGAATGGCCTCCTATGGTAACCGAAATGCGGCAGTCCGAGACCGAGAAACGTCCGTCCAGTGATTCCAGGATGCTTTGAACCGCGCCGCAGTGGCGACAGAATTCCGTTGTGCCGCAGCCCGAACCGGCATCGGTGCAATTCCGACAATGGAGGATTTCTCCTGGGCGCAATCCGAGAAGTTGTGACGGTTCCTGCGCTGATATAAACCGGAGAACTGCCTGATTGCAATAGACCAATTGACGGTTGGAATTCAACACCATGATCATCATTGGCACAGCGTCGAGGATGGCGAGGATAGGTGAGGGGCGATTAAAGAGCTGCAGATCCTGCTCTAATTCTGTCGCGCTGCTTTTTTGCGCCGGGGCAAAAAAGGTTTCCATGCTCTGATGCTCGAGAGCAGTATCTTGATTCCGCATCTGACTCCTGGTTTTGTCGATAAAACGGACGCCAACGATGGTTGTTCAACGAATTTAAATAGGACTATTGACCGGCTTTCGCGGAGACTATATTTTAAAATATTGTGGATTCATTGAAAAAGCAAGAAGATAGTTGATCTATTTTAAAAAGCGTCGAGCAACCTCGTTTATTTGAGTTTAGCGATCTTGATCACCAAAGTAATGCTCAAAATCATCAATCCTAAAAAGACATTCAGGTAAAAGGTTAAAAAGCGCCAGCCGGCGGTTATCAAGCCGATGAGATTATTTGGGATCAGCAGGGAATAAATAAAATAGAATGAAGCCTCTGCTCCCGCAATGGCGCCGGGTGTTGGAATGAAGGTCATTAAAGTAAAAGTGATCCACTGGAGAAGAAAAATCAACACGGGATCAGCGGGGATATTCAGCGAATACAGCAGTATTGAAAGAATTGAATAACGGCAGAACCATTGAATGGCAGTGAGCGGCATAGTTAACAGGAAGCGCGATTTCCCTGATGAGCCGATCATGGCGTAAACCTGTATGAAATCCTGCCACGCTCGACCGAGGTGTTGGATGATCCTCGTTATCATTGAAAAAGGCCTTTTGCTTTTTCGTGTCAAATGGATGAAGACCGGAAACCCGGCGAGCAGAATAAGCGCTGATATGATGACCAGCCAGTTATTGCCGATGTGAACGCCGTGCTTGAGATTTTGAAAAACGTTTAACTTCCAGCAGGATGTATAGATTGCTGCCGAAGGAATGGCGATCAGGAAAAAAATTGCGTCTTCAAATGAACCCAGGGTCATCAAAGAAGCTGCAGCGCCCGCAGAGAACCCTTTTTGCATTAACATCCCGGCTTTGACATAACCACCGCCAACTGCAGTGGGTGTAACTGCAGCGCCGATGTCTGAGCTGAGGATAATCTTAAAAATCTGGAAAAAGGAAAATGAATGTCTTAGAAAGCGAGTCCAGACTAAAACCCTCAAAGTATTAGTTATCCAGGGAATAATAATGAACAGGATGGCCAACAGTAAAATCGCTGGTTCGAAAGATTTGATGGACGAGAGTGTTGAACGCTCAGTTGTCAAAAGGGAAAACGTCAGGTTTGCGGCAAAGCCAATGATCAGGATAATCAGAGCGACGCGCCAATTGCGCTTGAGTTTATAAAGCTTTTCTCGAAACATCGGCTCTTTGGTGGAAACGAATGAGGTTGTCATAAATTGAAAAGATTTTCGAGAATGATTTTTCCCATGAAAATCGCTCTTCCACATGCCGACGGGCGAGTGCCCCTTTTTGTTTGAAACCATTTTGTGAAAGCTCGGTTAGCGCTTCCGCATAGCCGGCGATGGAATTCGGTTCTGCGAGGACGCCGACATGTTTGGGTACGCGCTCTATGAGTGCACCCGCCCTGACACCACAAACTGCCAATCCGCTCGCCTGAGCTTCAATGATGGAAAGGCCGAATGTTTCATGCGGACCTGCCGCGCAATAGATGTCAGCCGAGGCCAAGTAATCGGCTATTTGTTGGCGATCCTTTTCATAGGGGAGAACACGTATTTTCGGATTTTCTGTCGCCATGCGGTGCGCCAAGCCCTTCAGTGGTCCTTCGCCGATCACGCACAGAAGGCCGTTGACTTGAGCGGAAATCAAATGAAAAGATTGTAGGAGCAAATCGAATCTCTTTTCATGATCAAAACGCCCATGATAGATGAATACTGTCTCTCCATTGAGAGCACCCAGTGAACGTCGCATTTCTGATTTGCGGTGCTGTGGATGGAATGTTTGCAGATCGACTCCCAAATAGACATGCTGCAAATCCTTCACCCCTAGTTTTTTCAGTTTTTCAACCATTTGTATTGATGATAAAATAGTTGCATCAAACTGGTTGTAGATGAATTTGACATATTGATAGCTGATTTTCTCGCATAAATCGCCTGCTCTTCGATGGAGCACCTGATCCACAACCGGTTTGACATAGGTATTCGGATAGTCGGTGTGATAGAAACCCACTATTGGAATGTTGAATTGCCCTTGATAGGCCATGGCCGGATAAGGCAGTACATAGGCGCTCCCGAGTTCAATGATGTCCGGCTGCTCCAGACACAGGATTTTATAAACTTTGTCCAGACGCATAATGAAACGGAATGGTTCACAGTTTTTAACAAGAGGAGCTTTGACTCGATAGATTATCAGGCGGCCTCGTTTTTCTCTACTGTCATGTTCACCCGGCACAATCAGAAGGTGTGAATCATCAGTATTTTGGAGAATATATTTTTGTTTTTCATGGATATACGTACGTATGCCGCCGCTCGTCTCAGTGTAGGATTGCGTCAAATCGCAGATTTTTAATGGTCTATAATTCATTTGATTGCATCGTTTTGATGTATTTTATCAGGATGAATTTAATTAACGGTCAAACTGAAATCCAGAGTCATTTAGAAAGATTGTAGTCGTGAAGTCTCTTCCTCCGGGGCGAAAAGCACCTGACCGAGAATTCGAACCTTGGTCTGTGCCTTGTCGAGTATTTCGGTTGCAGATGTCGATGGATCATCGAGAAGGCGAATTTCATCAGCCATCGAATAAAAAGCGGCAGCAATCTGTTTGAAGAAAAGGCTGTTCTCACCTCCCGCCTTTTTGGCCAGTTCTCTCATACTATTTTCATGAAAAGTGGTGATGACAGGAATATTCAATAATCGTCCGAGCAATAATCCCCACAATCCCAGAGGTCCCAAAGAATGAATATAAATGATTTCACAACCCTCTTCTGTAAAATCCCATCCTACTCGCAACAACGGCGGTAATGAATAATCCAGTTTGTTAGGGATTTCAGCAACAGGGTGATAGTGATATTGATTTTGTTGAACCTTAAAAATTGGCTGCTTTGTGAGAGCAAAAGTGATTGCTGAAAATCCACGAGAGAGCTCGGCTTCGATTAGATCTTTGACATCATCCCAGTCATTCTGCAGTTGCTGAAGGTTGTCGGCGAAAACGGCTATTTTCTGAGGTTTCTGCAGCGTTTTCGGCAAAAAAGCAGCGGCAGTCTTGAGCATCAACGGTCGATCGCTGTGCTCTGTCTTGAATGCGATAAGGTAGGGAGTCAGCAGTGTAAAAAGCGCACCCAATTGTTGCAGCAGGCGACGATGGTTGATGCGCGTCTCTTTTTTGTCGCTGAATGAACCGAGGATTCCTGCCAAGAGGGAGTTTGTGAGATCATTCATTCGGGCAAAAAAGTTGACATTGTTTGCGTGATTGAATGGAATTTTCCCGCATAGCAACCTGGCAAGTTCTTGGTCATTTTTCAGGTTGCGATAAAGCTTCCTGAATGAGAGACCAGTACGGTTTCGCTTTTTGAATAATGTCTTTGCTTGGGACGTGACAAGCGAGGAGGCTAAAGAGATAAAACCGTGTCGGTTGCTGGAGGCAAAAATATTTTCAATTAATTTCCACAACAATTCGTTTCTGAGGGGATCTGCCACCTTTTTTTTACTTTTGGCGTACTGAAATGTAACGGAAAAGATTCCATGGGCAACAGCGATGGATGTTCCTCCATGCCCGGAAGCTCGACATCGTCCAGCCTGAATATGCCCCAGGAGTTCGGCAACGTTTGTTGCCGAATCAGTCAAGGTATGAGGCGATGCGACGAGGATACCGCCGTGATCATCAGAGCCGGCAATCATGCCTTTTATCCAGCATGTTGAGGAACTGGGCTGTAGAGAATGCTTGTCAGCGAGACGGTACATGATCTCGGGAGTGAGATGCTGCAGAATCAGCTCGAAAAGATTGTCCGGTACTAACTGCTTACCGCCATTCTTCACTTCAAAAAGATCAAACATCAGCAGCATTTTTTCAATATGTGCAAGTGTGAGAACAGGTCCCATTTTGAAAAAAGGATGCGCCAAGGCATGGACAATCTTTTCTTGACAAAGATAACTGACGAGTTCGAATATATTATTGCGTAGTTTTTGTATTTCATGATGATGTGTTTCGGTAATATGAAAGGCGAGAATGTGGACCCTGGCTTTGTCTTCTGGAAAGAGTGCGGTTATTTCTTCACTGATGAAGAAATCCTTCAAATGGGCCAATTCAAGCGCGCCGTCAATTGTATTATGATCAGTCAGAGTGACGAAATCCATGCCGTGAGATTTGGCAATTGTGTAGACATCCTTGGGAGGGGTATAACATTCATTGATATTCAGAGTGTCCAATAGCCAGTTGCCTCCGCTGCGAGAGTGCAAACTGTGGACATGTAAATCGATCTTTGATCCGACCGGATTCATATATAAATCCTTATATGCCGCTTTGGTTTTGCAGATGCAGTCGTCAGAATGACGGTTTTGCAGGGTTCGGGGTTATGCGGCTAACCGTCGAGCGATCCTGCCCCGCTTTCTCGTTATCAATTCTTCATAGTCGCTCAACAACCGACCATTTATCTGTCTCCAACTGTAATTTCCAGCCGTTTTTCGCGCCTGTTTTCCCAAGTCACGCCTCAAATCGCGGTTTGTCAAAAGTCGATCAAGAGTTTCAGCAAAGTCCAGGGGATCTCTCGGAGCAGCCAGAAGACCATCATGTTCATGGGTGATAATGTCGCCGACTCCGCCGGCTGCAACACCTGCTGCCGGAATCCCGGAGGCAAAGGCTTCGAGGATCACATTGCCGAACGTCTCTGTGGTTGAAGGAAAAGCAAAAATATCTGAACTTGCATACCAGCGCGATAGCGCTGAACCGTAGAGAAATCCGGTGAAATGCGCATCCGGCAGTTCATTTTCCAACTGAGGGCGCATGGGACCGTCGCCGATGATGACGATTTTATACTGTCGGTTCCGTCCCTGCAGAATTTTATCGGCAGCAACCAAAATGTCCAAATCTTTATGATTGATCAGGCGACCGACATAGAGAAGGATAGGTCGGTCAATCGCCCCAATCGATTCGCGCAGTCTCGCATCATAATGTCGAGGAGAGAATTGATCCAATTCTATTCCCCGTTGCCACAAATCGACCTCGGTAATGCCGCGATTGATCAATTCACGCGCAGCGCTGGGAGAAGGCGCGTATGTTTTGTCGCAACGATTGTGGAACCATTGCAGATAGCTCCATCCGGTCGATTCCAGCCAGGAGAGACCAAAATAGGAAAAATAGTCGACAAAGTGAGTGTGATAGCTTGTGACCACCGGTATTTTTATTCGTTGAGCATGATAGAGTCCGTAAATGCCCAATAGGGTGGGAGCGCACAGGTGAATGATATCCGGTTGGAATAACTCCAGTTTTCGGCGAATTTTCTCAAAAAAAGGCAATCCCATTTGATAGTCTTTATAGAGGAAGAAAGGCGCTGATTTCACTTTGGTCACTTGATCATGCCAATTGAAGGACTCGTCCGGTTTGACCGGAGAGAAAAAGTGAAAGTCTATATTTTTTTCCTGCAGCGTCCCAACCAGGCGCGTTAATGTTTTCACTACGCCGTCTGTATTCGGCGGCAGGCTTTCCGTGAAAAGAGCAATTCTCATATGTTTCACCCTTAAAAAAACATCAATCCGATTTTGGCACAAATGATTCCCAATCCGGCGCCGGCGAGTACATCGCTGGGAAAGTGCAGTCCGTTGTATATACGGGAAAAGCCGATCAGCAATGCCGGAATTGCCAGGGGAATGAAGAGGTGTGGAATCATGGTCCCAAACAGTGTGGCCATCACGAATGCAGCAGCGGTGTGTCCAGATGGAAAACTAAAGGTGTCCGGCGGAGGCATGAGATAACTGATGCCGGGGATGCGGGCGAAAGGACGATTTCTTTTGGTTTTTGTTTTCAGAATTCGATAGGCGGTCAGTTCAAAGGCAAAGGCGATTACACCCGCAGGGACAATTTTGAGCGCCAACTGGAAATCGAACAGCAGGAGCAGAATCCCCACCAACATATAAAAATAACCGTCTCCAAGCCTGGATAGGCCAACCATCACCAGATCGATGGTTTTTTGCCCGTTCATATTAAAGATTCTAATACATAGACGGCTGTCAAACGCATAAACATTTTCATAGAATATTTTGAGCATTGAATCACTCCTATTTTAATACCGGATAATTTAATGCTCAATGTTTAAGCAGAGATAAACGAAAGGTTAATTAATGGTCAGCAGAATGTTAAGTGGAGAAAAAGGATCAATCAAAATAAGCGCTGCAGAGAGGATTAATCAGGTGGTCGTGAACCTGGCTCAAATGGCGGGTATTGGTGCGGTTTTCCGACAGCGGCGGCAGGTCGGTGAAATCGAAGAAATCGACAGCTTCGGTCTCATAACTGGCTGTCGCTTCGCCGCCCAGTGTGCGACATAGAAAAATGATCTTGAAAGCATGATACAATTCGATCGGCCGTCCTGAACGATTGGCGTCGCAGACGGCGACGATTTTGTGCGGTTCAACGATGAATCCGCTCTCTTCGCGCACCTCGCGCACGACCGATTGGGCCGGAGATTCGCCGACATCGACCCAGCCGCCGGGCATGCACCAGCGACCATCCTGTCGTTCTTTGACCAGCAGAATTTTATCCTCCCTGACGACCGCACCGCGCACATCAATTTTGGGTGTGGCATATCCGGGTTGAGCGAGAAATTCAGCGACAAGTTTTTCCTTGGGATAATCAGAATAGGTTTCGATGATTTCCGCGGCAATTTCCGTCAGCCGCCGATATCGGTCGAGATCAAAATCGTTTTGCGCAAAAGTGCGGCCGCTCTGACTGAGCGCCTGAATTTCCCGCGCCCATTGCAGCCATTGGGGTAAATTCACCAATACTCCTGTCGATAAATTTAACTATTCTTATCCATTTTATAGGTCTAGTAGAGCACCTTGTCGGGATTCTCCATCCATCGCCTGAAGGCTCGTCTTCCTTCTTCCGGCAACAAACGCTCGCTTTGAATGGTGGGCTGAAGCAGAAACTCGCGATAAAGCTGATCATCATCAAAGCCGGCGTTGCCGGCGTCGCGGCGATCGGCCGCATAAACAATTCGTTCCAGCCGAGCCCAGAAAATCGCCGCATAGCACATGGGACAGGGCTCGCAGCTGCAGTAGATCGTGCAGCCCTTTAAATCGAAACGCTCTCGTCCTGCGCAAGCCGCGCGAATGGCTGTGATCTCCGCATGTGCGGTGGGATCGTGATCGGCTACCACACGATTCCATCCTTCAGCAATGATCTCACCGTCGAGCTCAATGACGGCGCCGAAAGGACCATGTCTGCCGTCGGCAGAATACTGCTCAGCCAAGGCGATGGCGCGACGCAAAAATAATTGATCATCTTTGTTCATGATTTTAATCCGTTTTGGCACTCATCCGACACGGCAGATCAGCCCTTTTAAATAGAGACCCTCGGGAAAGCTGGTCTTCACCGGATGATCAGCCGCTTGTGAAAGCTGCCGAATAATCTGCACCTCTCTATCGGCATCCACAGCCGCATCGGCAACGATTTTTTGAAACAGCGGCGGAGCAATATGTCCCGAACAGGAGAACGTGAACAGAATCCCTCCAGGTTTGAGAATCTGCATCGCCAGCATGTTGATGTCTTTATAGCCACGGCTCGCCCGCTGAATCTGCCCGATATTTTCGGCAAATTTGGGCGGATCCAATATCACCACTGTGGGTCGGCGCTTCTCTTCCCGGAATCGGCGTAAAATCTGAAAGACATCACCGCGGATCGTCTCTATGGATGATGCAAAGCCGTTCAGGTGCGCATTTTTCTCGGCGAGCAGCAGGGCTTCCTCCGAGCTGTCGACATTTGTGATGTGCGCAGCGCCGCCACGGAGAGCCCATAATCCAAATCCACCTGTGTAGGCAAAACAGTTGAGAACATCAGAATCCCGACAGAAAGGAGCGAGTGCCTGACGGTTTTCGCGCTGATCCAGATAGAGTCCGGTTTTATGACCCCGTTTGATGTCGACGTTCAATTTAAGGCCGTGCTCATGGACCTGAATCAGTTCCGGTGGTGGAGACCCGGCGAGGCAACCAGTCAGGGGTTTTAACCCTTCTTTTTGACGCGATGGAGCATCTGACCGTTCATAGATGCCTTGAGTCGGCCACAGGTTGGCAAGGTGATCGATGATGACTGGTTTCCAGAGCTCCGCACCGGCTGATAAGAATTGACAGACAAGCCAATCGGCGTAGCGGTCTACGATCAATCCCGGCAATCCGTCGGATTCAGAATTCACCAGGCGCACGGCCGTCGTCTCATCGTCATCATAATGTCTGCGGCTGGATAATGCGCGCTCCAGTCTGAGATGAAAAAAAGAGGAGTCGATGATTTCCTGCTCCGCAAACGTCCATACTCGGGCACGGATCTGCGAATGAGGCGACCATGCCGCGCGTGCGAGCCATTCGTGTTCTGCAGAATAAACATCGACGGTTTCTCCCAGCGCAGGCGCGCCGTCACCGGCGGCGATGGCGCCGGAGAATATCCACGGATGACGCCGGCGCAAGGATTCATCGCGTTTGGGTTTGAGCACAATTTTCATGCTGTAATCTACACAAGAAATATCTTTTTCGCAATCTACAAATCATGAGACGCAAAGAGAGACGCAAAGGAGGGTTTTGGTATTTTGTCTGAGCACAAGATTGCGCCCTGATAATGATAAATCTGGACGACTGAAATTGCCCTCGCACGGAGACACAAAGACACAGAGACCACAGTGAAATAATTATTATTTTATTCTCCGTGTCTCCGTGCCTCTGTGCGAGGCCTCCTTTGCGTTCCTTTGCGTTTTTGCGGTTTTGCGTGAATTTGCCAGGAAATTTCACGCAAAGCCGCCGAGCCGCAAAGAGACGCAAAGGAGAGTCCCGGTATTTTGTCGTCGAATTTTAGTGCGCCCTGATGATGAAAAATGGGATGACTGAAATTCGATTGCATTTCCCTCCATTTTTGTTTACATTTTGAAAAAGAATCAACAACCTGTTAAGGATGAACGTGATTACACGTATTGAATGCGCCAACAAATCAGAGTTTTTCGATGCCGAGGCAGTCGGCGTCAAAAACGGTGCTGTTGATTTGGGGATTAATAAAATTGATAAAGTCTATTTTTCGCATGTGACCTATTTGAAAGGCGCCATCAGCCGCCAGGAACAACAGATCATCGCCGAAAAGCTGCTCGCCGATAATGTGACTCAGGAATATGCCCTGGAGCAGCCGATTAACCACACTCAGGGGACCGCCTGGTCGGTTGAAGTGACCTTTAACCGCGGCGTGACGGATTTGGTCGCCGAAACGTCTTTGAAAGGCATTCAGGATCTCGGCATCCGCGGCGTCGAAGCGGCCAAGACGGCAAGACGATATGAGATTGTCGGCGATTTATCAGACGCTGAAAAGGAAACCATCGTTCAAAAACTGCTGATGAACAAGGTGAATGAGCATGTTGTTCAGCCCAATGAACTGATTTTTGCTCCGGCGCCGGAAGATCATTTTGAGCTCAAACGGGTACCGCTCATTCAAGCTGATGACGCGGAACTAATCGCCATCAGCCGGCAACGCGATCTTTACCTCAACCTGGCCGAGATGCAGACCATTCGGGATCATTTTAAATCGATTGGTCGTGAACCCACCGATATCGAATTGGAGATGCTCGCGCAAACCTGGTCCGAGCACTGCAGCCACAAGACATTGACGGGTCTGGTGGAATACAATGGTGAACTCATCGACAACCCTCTCAAACAGACTATATTTCGAGTAACCCATGAGTTAAACAAGCCCTGGTGCTTGTCCGTCTTTAAGGATAACGCCGGCGTGATTGCTTTTGATGAAGAATTG
>RPQV01000062.1 GCA_003818595.1 Calditrichota bacterium | reverse complement strand
TTTCTGCAATTTTGAAGAAATATCCTCTATTGATAAACGGGCGCCCTCACACTCTTGCGCGATTTCGCTAAAAGCGGGATCAATAGACGCCAAATCTGCAAGCTCTTTTTGCGCCAGACTGAGGATTTCGGTGACAGAGCCATCCTGTTCGTAAAGCATCGCAAACCATCGATTGCCTGCGTATTGCAGCTTTTCAGCATGCCTCAAAATACTTTCTTCCTGATTCAGTTTCACTTCCTCATCCTCTTGAGGATCAACAGCGGCAATTTCTTGATATTGAAATTGTTGCAACTCTCGTGCCTTGTCCGACTCATTCTTCCTGGCCATGAGCGTTTGAAACGCTTTTAACCGTTCCTTTAAAATCAAGTAGGCCGTTTTGGTCTGATCAGGCAGGTTGTCAAGATCGGCAAACGCATCAAGATAGTCAATGTGACGCGCCGGTTGAAGCAGGAGCTGATGTTCATGTTGACCATGCAGGTCGACCAATAGATCGCCGAGCTGCTGGAGTACAGTCAATGGGACGGGCGTATCATTCACGAAACTACGGCTCCGTCCGCTGTCATTGAGCTCACGACGAATGATCAATTCTGAATCGATCACCTCAATATCATTTTCCAACAACAGCGCCGACATCTCATCTCGGGCTGCAATATGAAAACAGGCTTCGAAAATCGCCTTGCTCTCACCGCGGCGTATACTGTCTTTGGAAAGCGAATCGCCGAGGATTGCGGCCAGTGCGTCGACAAGGATCGATTTCCCCGCGCCGGTTTCGCCGGTGATGACATTGAGTCCATCCTGGAATTCAATGCGGATCTCGTCAATGAGGATGTAATTTTTGATGTAAAGCGTCTTCAGCATCAGGGTAGTTATATAATCAGTGAATTATTGTGATTTATGCACAGGCGAAACCCGCTGCCGTTGTTTTTAAACATCCCATCATCCCCTCTTCATCCCATTTAGACAAAAGATTTTTCAATTTCCAGTATTTAAGACGCGAAAGTTTTTGTCCTCTCAACGGCTAATGCCGAAGAAGAGCAATCTTCCCTGCTTTGGACTCCCCTTCTTTGGTGGTCACCAAATAGACATATATACCGTCGGCAACCTGTGCGCCTTGATCATTCGTGCCGTCCCAACTGACGCGCGCCCCCAAAACCTGACTTTGCGGAATCGTTTTGACCAAAAAGCCGTCCGCAGTAAAAATACGCACGCTTGAATTTAACGCTAAACGATCGATGTAAAATCTGGAACCCTCCTGATCAATAATATAAGGATTTGGATATCCGATGACCGAGTTCAAGTTGTCAGCCGGTTTGGTAAAAGGAGTTTCAAAACGAGACAAACCATTGGTGGTGCCTATATACATTTCACCGGTTTTTTCATTCAGCGCAAAGCAGGTCACCACATCCGAAACCAGCGCACTGTTTGAGGTGGTATAGTGGGTCCAGGAAAAATTATCCGCATCCAAAATACTGAGCCCACCAACAGTCCCGATCCATTTGTTGTTCCGGGGATCCACAAATAACGATAGTATATTATCGTTGATGACATTATAGCGGGCGCCCACCTGGGAGGCAAACCAATAATTCAAGCCGCCGGTAGTTCCGATCCAAATCGTGCCATCTAAATCTTGTACTAAAGCAGTGACGGTATTGCTTTCTAGACCATCGCTGGTGTCAAGGAATCCCTCGAGATCATCATCGGTTTTGTCGTAACTCGTTTGATTATCATCCAAAACAGAAAGTCCATTGCCGTCTGTGCCGATCCATTTTCTGCCAAAATGATCAATCGCTACTGAAATCACCTTATCACTGCGGATCCCCTCTGTTGTCGTCCAATGTTCCCAGGAATTATCGAGATCAAAGACAGTCACGACTTGTTTATTGGCTGCGCTATGGTTGAGGAACCACAAATTGCCCTGTTCATCCTGGACGATTTTCGTGATGACAACATAATTGGGATTCACATCCACTCCATAAAGGTTCCCATCCATCGCATAGAGATTGGTGAACCGGATCGAATCATCATCTGTCTTTTCAAAAATCGTCACACCGCCGCCCCAACTCCCCGCCCAGATGCGACCATATGAATCTTCTTCGATGGTACGATAATCATAATGCGCTAAACCATCCGCGCGACGGAAATTGAGCCATTTGCTGCCGTTAAAAAAATAGACTCCACCGGTCGGGTTTTTTGAAGATGTCGCCCACAAATGGCCGTCGCGGTCCACCAACAGATCGCTGAACGTGTTTGCTCCTGGTCCATTGGCTGTAAAAGGCTTCCATCCGCCGTTACTGCCATCGTAATAGAGAAATCCGTCATTATCGGTAGCCGCCCATAACTGGTTACTTTCGTTGGCGCCGACGGCAGTGACCCGTGTTCCTGCATTTCCGATGACCTGCCAGGATTCCCCAATGAGTGCATAAATCCCGCTGCTTGAAGCAAGGCACAAACTCCCCTGCCACAAACAAAATCGACGAATGATTTTATCAGCGAGCTGTACATTTCCCCAAGCTGTACCGTCAAAGAAGGCTAATCCAGACTCAGTTCCAGCGACGATCGTATCGTTATAGGGATAAATGGCATGGACTTGATTTGAGGGTAACCCATCGGGCGCCGACCAATGAGTCCAGGCACTGGGGATTTGTTTATTGGGAAAATCGAGTGCGATTCTGCGCACACCATCGGTTTGCGCAACCCAAATAGCTTCATAGGCAATAGTAATCGCCTGAACAAGCCCAATTTCTGCCTTCCATGTCCGTTCCCAACGCCCACGATCGTCCAAACGCAGCTCAGCGATTCCGGTTTCTGAAGCAATGAGCACAAAATCATCATAACAAAAAATGCTCTTGACCGTCAACCGGTTTTCAAATTCATTATAAGAGCTCCATTTCTGATCCGCTATGTGATAAATCTGCAGCAGACCATTGGGTAATGCCACCCAGATATATCCCCTTTTATCATACGCCACCGCCGAGACATCAATTTGAGCCAACCCTTCAGTATTGGTGAACACCATATAATCGAGATCACCCGTATCAAGCTTCAGTAATCCGCCGTTTGTGGCCGCCCAAAGTGTTGAATCAGCGATGATAAAATCGCGTACTTCGGATGTGTTGGTCAATGTCTTCCAACCGCCTGCTGAATAAAGGAGGGTCGTCAATATCAAAAAGAACAGCATGCTCAGTTTGTTCATTCAAATTGCCCAGAGATTCTCATAGTTTTTTAAAAAGATCAGCCATTTCGATGGCGCCCAGCGCGGCATCCCACCCTTTATTTCCAGCTTTCGTTCCCGCTCGTTCAATCGCCTGTTCGAGAGTATCAGGCGTGATAATACCATAGCTTACCGGCAGACCGAATTCGAGGGCAACCTGCGCCGTACCCTTGGTGACCTCTGCGGATATGTACTCAAAATGGGGAGTGGCTCCGCGAATGACGGCGCCTAAACAGATCAGGGCATCATATTTCCCGCCGACCGCCAGTTTTTTAGCGGCTACTGGAATTTCGAATGATCCCGGCACCCAAACAATATCAATGGAATCCATATTCGCGCCATGTCGAGCCAGGCAGTCAAGGGCGCCTTCGAGCAATTTTCGGCAGATAAATTCATTGAATCGGCTGACAACAATGCCGAATTTTTTGCCCTGCGCAGTAAATTGTCCTTCGTAAACAGTCGGCATATCTTTATCCTATCTAATTTTTTAACCTTGATTAATCCCGTAGGTTTCATCTAAAAGTATCATATGTCCGAGTTTATCCCGTTTTGTTTTTAAATATTGTTCATTAACCGAATTGGGCTGGATTTCAATCGGTAAACGTTGGACCACTTTAAGACCATATCCCTCAAGTCCGACGATCTTTTTAGGATTGTTGGTGAGCAGGCAAATGTTATGAATTCCCAATTCAGAGAGAATCTGCGCCCCAATGCCGTAATCGCGCAGATCTGCGGCAAAGCCGAGTTCTTCATTCGCTTCAACCGTGTCTTTCCCTCCGTCCTGAAGATGATAAGCACGAATTTTATTGGATAAGCCTATTCCCCGCCCTTCCTGCCTCATATAAAGGACCACTCCCCGGCCTTCTCTTTCTATCGTTCTTAATGCTTGAACCAGCTGATCTCCGCAGTCGCATCGCAGTGAACCGAACAAATCACCGGTGATACATTCGGAATGTACACGAACGAGCACGGCATCTTCGGGTCTCCACGTTCCTTTGCAGATGGCAAGATGTTCTTTACCATCCAACTTGCTTTGAAAAACCCGTAACTGAAAATCGCCATATTTGGTTGGGAAAGATGAAGAGGCGACATTTTCAATCAACACCTCTGTGCGATGGCGATAGGCGATCAAATCTTTAACAGTGATGAGTTTGAGATCGAATTTTTGGGCCAGTTCATAAAGTTGCGGCAATCGTGCCATTGAGCCGTCATCATTCAGAATTTCACACAAGACCCCGGCGGGCTGGGCGCCGGCCAAAATAGCCAGATCGACAGCGGCTTCCGTGTGTCCTGCCCGCTTCAAAACTCCTCCTTTGGCTGCAGTGATCGGAAACACATGGCCAGGGCGGGCAAAATCATAAGGTTTGGCTTTGGAATCGACCAAATCGAGTATGGTTTTTGCACGATCAGCGGCGGAGATGCCGGTGCTGATGCCGTTTTTAGCATCAACTGAGACGGTGAATTTAGTACCCATTAATGCAGTATTACATTGCACCATTGAGTAGATTTCCAACGCGGATAAGCGTTCTTCAGTCATGCCGACGCACACAAGGCCTCGACCATATTTTGCCATAAAGTTTATGTTTTCAGGAGTCGTTTTTTCCGCCAAAAGTATAAAATCACCTTCGTTCTCCCGGTCTTCGTCATCCGCGACGATGACAACACGTCCGTTTTTTAAATCCTCAACGGCTTCTGGAATGGTATTAAACGTTTTCATTGTCTATTTCTGTAAATCCCGAGCTGTACAACTTGTTCCACGTCACGCCTGGTGAAAAACGTGCCGGTTCAATTAATTTAAAGATATATTTTGCAATAACATCCGTCTCAATATTTAATGATTCACCCTGTTTTTTCTCACACAGGGTCGTGCTTCGCCACGTGTGCGGGATGACGGCAATGGAGACTTGATCACTCTTCACTTGTGCAACGGTCAGGCTGATTCCGTCAACGGCAATCGATCCTTTTTCAACCACATAATGCAACAGAGAATTCGGTAATTGTATCGTGATCCAAAATCCGGGAGAACGATTTTCCAAGCTCACCACCTCTCCCTTGCCGTCAATATGGCCTTGAACAAAATGACCGCCAAAGCGGCCATTCGCGGCCATAGCCCGCTCTAAATTGACGCGATCTCCAGCCTTTTTCGCGGACAATGTAGATCGATGCAGGGTTTCCTCCACGGCCTCAACATCGAATGCCGCAGCAGAGAATGTCACCACGGTCAAACAAACTCCATCGACGAGAATACTGTCGCCGATGTGAACATCTCGCAAGACTGTATCCGCCTGTATTCGAAAAATCCGCCCCGTTTCCTGTTGTCGGATCGAGGCAATACTGCCGACCTCTTCAACCAACCCGGTAAACATGGGATCACTAAACTCCGCTGCCTTTTTTTAACTTGGCATTGATCATGATATCTTTTTCAAATCGGCGAATCTTCACATCCTCCAGTTCCAAGGCGGAATTCACGTTGCGGATTTCCAAATCACCAATTGAATCGAGTCCGGCGCCCATCAGCTTGGGGGCAATGAAAAAAACAATCTCATCGACAAATCCCGATTTTATACATTCTGTATGCACCCTGCTTCCGCCTTCAACCAAAACGCTGGTAAATCCGAGAGACCCGAGCGTTTTCCAGATCAGCTCTTGAGTGATCCAGCCCCTTTCATCAGCATCGAGACTTATAACAGTACAACCCCGTTCGGAAATTCGACTTATTTTTTCTTTAGATGCCAACGGCGTTGTGAAAATCACCGTCTTTTGTGGATAGTCGTCGGCCAAAATATTGGCATCCAAAGGCACGCGTAATTGGCTGTCGAGCAGGATACGTTTGGGGGAAGGTCCTTTGACCTTGCGTACCGTGAGATGAGGATCATCAGCGAGCACCGTTCCGATGCCGACGAGCACAGCGTCATTTTCTGATCTCATACGATGAACATATATTCGCGCGTCCTCACCGGTTACCCAACGCGAATGACCGGTGCTGGTAGCGATTCTCCCATCCAGGGTTTGAGCAACTTTGAGGAGAATGAATGGTTTCCCGGTGGTTACATGCTTGATATAACCGCGATTAAGCTCGCGTGCCTTTTCCTCGAGAACATTTTCGGTTACCGGAATGCCTTTCGAGCGTAAAAAATTGATCCCCTGGCCCATGACAATCGGATTGGGATCCACCATTGCAACCACCACCCGGGCAATGCCGGATTCAAAGATAAGCCGTGTGCACGGACCTGTTTTGCCTGTATGATGACAGGGTTCAAGTGTTACATAAAGTGTTCCACCGACAGCGGCGTCGCCGGCTGCATTTATTGCATTCACTTCGGCATGAGCTTGACCATATGCCCGATGATATCCTTCACCAACAACCTTCTGATCCTTAACAATCACTGCCCCTACCATTGGATTGGGCGACACCGCACCACGTCCTTTTTCCGCAAGCGCCAATGCGCGTTTCATGAATAGAATATCAGCTTCTGAGACTTCCTTTCGTACATTATGAGGCACTTGGGATCACCTTAATCACCTGTTCTGCGTTATTCAATTGAAAGGGCGCTTTTGATCAAAATCAGGATATGATTTAACAATGGTCGACGAGCACAAATTTCAAAATAACGCTAAAATTTAACCATATTCCGACTGCAAATCAAGAGATATTTCGATCTGCCGCCTTGCCGAAACTGAAAACATATTCGCCTCTCCCCATAAATCGAAACAGATTCCCTGCCGTCATTCCATCAATAATAGCCTTTTCATTCATATGCACATCCGAAAAAGATAAAATGCCGTCATCCTTTAGAATTCTCGCCAATTCCGCAAGATTTCGGTTAGGATCACTGAACATATGAAAAATATCGAATAATAAAATGACATCCACACTATTCTCCGCGAGCCCCGTATCACAATCAGACAATATCGTAATCATGTTGGTGATCCCGCGATTGCGCACCAGATTCTCAACATGTTTGATCGCCAACGGGTGAATATCGAGAGCATAAACACGACCGGCATCCCCCACGATCTTGGAAATAATAAATGAATAACTTCCCGTACCGCAACCATAATCCAACACATAATCCGCCGGCTTGATGGGCACTTCACTCAGCAGAATTTGCCTCGGCTTGAGCAGATCTCGGGCCTTGTAGGAAAATTTCATGCCTTGAAAAGCAATATTGGTGATCGGTGTATCCTGGGCCATATATTTCTAACTCACTTTCACTATTTCCCACCATACCAAAAAGCGCGCAGCCAGTAATGACCGCGCAGGCGATTCATCAATTCTGGAGTCAAATCATCCAGTTCACTGACACCGGCATTCTCCTCAGCCTGGGTTACGTTTCGTATGCCCGGAATAACTGTACTCACTGCAGGATGCATGAGAGCAAATTTAATCGCCGTTTGCGGCAGCGTCAGTGAGGTATCTTTGATGTCCGCACGAATTTTCTCCACCCGCTCAACCGCGCGCAATAACCGATCGCCGGCAAAATAACGCGTGCGAAAGTCATTTTCCGGGAAATGCGTATTTTTATCGTACTTGCCTGTTAATATCCCCTCATCAAAGACAACTCGAACAATGATCCCGACCTCATGCTCCAGCGCCGCCGGCAGCAACTCGGCAGCGGGTTCCTGTTCAAAGATGTTGTAAATCACTTGAACCGTGTCTACATATCCATTTCTCATCAAATCAATGACGCCATTCTGATCATGCTCCGGAGTCGAGACACCTACAAAACGAATCTTGCCCTCCTGCTGCATCTTTCGGAGTATTTCGAAAGGACGAGGATTTTTATTCCAGGCGCGAGTCCATGTATGAAGCTGCAACACATCAATGCAGTCAGTATTCAGGTTTCGCAACCGTTCTTCGATATTTTTGCGAAGATAGCTCTCGGGATAGCGATCTTCGACGTGACAATAAGGACTGGGAGGCCAAGGACCCGGCAATGGTGGAGTTTTGGTCGCCACCATCACCTTTTCGCTTCTATCCGCCAAAACACGGGCAATCAGCTTTTCACTCCTGCCGTTGCCATAGCCTGCAGCGGTGTCGATAAAATTGATGCCCAAATCAATGGCGCGATGAAGGGCGCGGATCGATTCGTTTTCCGGCTGTTCTCCCCACCAACTCTCTCCGATCGCCCAAGCGCCAAATCCAATTTCTGAAACAGAAAAATCCGTTTTCCCCAAAGCACGAAATTTCATAAACCCTCGCTTCATGACTGTTCAGCATAAACACTTGCCGAAATATCGCCAATTTCATGTTGAATAACAAAACATTTCTGAATGACCAAGTCCGGGTCGAGGCCACTAAAAAACGAGCGTCATCGAACAATTATAGGGTAAAGCACGATACATGGAGATGATATCATTCTGAGGTAGATGGAGATCAATCGTCAGCCGCAGTGGAGGCGATTCGAGATGAATGAGCGCGTTCAACAGCTCTTTCGTCATATCGTAAAAAAAAGCAAAATCGTATTTGAGCTTTAACAGACGCCCATCGAAAGAAGGCTTTTCAATTTGATTCATTTTCACCAGAATCGACCGGTCAAATAAAATACGGCAGTAGCCGTCAATGGGTTCCGGCTGCATGATATCCTGTTTCATCTGCAGCGCTTCCAGGGTATCCTTGGGCGCATTTTTTAATTTGAACGGGTGCTTGACAAAGCTGCTCCACGAATGGTGCGCCACAAAGGGGGTCGCCATCCACTCGTAAATGTCCGCACTCTGTCTTTTATGTTCAAAGATTGAAGAGACATAAAACTCGGATAATTTGCTCTCGCGCAGAGTGACGCCTCGAATTTGAATGGCGACAAAGCTGTCTACCAGATTGATGAACAGATAAATTGAATCCAGACGAGTCAGCTGAATCTGGGCTTTCAATCGTGCATCCTCAAACCGTAACGCATGAAGTGTCTCAGCAGCATCACGCATTGATTCAGCCGCGGAAACGGTTGTCAAACTGTCAATTTGACTTTTCTGTTTTTCAAGGAGCTTGTTTTCTCTCATATAAACGACAACAGGCAGGATAATGATGAATGAGATCAGCAGAACCGTCACCATTAAAACACTCAACAACGTAATTCGTCCGGCATGCTTTTTCCCTGTGTTATGAGCCTCAGGTTTCATTCATCCTCCCCATTTAAAATACAACACATAGAACGTTTCCTTAATAAATGAAAACTCTGGAACCGATCGAGAGACTATCATAAACAATTTTCAACTCTTGGTCTCCCAACCGCACACAACCATGAGTGACCGGCATACCCAGGAAACGTTTGTACAGAGTCCCATGAATGAGATAACCACGTCCGAGATCTAGTGCATAGTCGCCCAACACATTGTATTCATATCGCTCAGCCGCAAAAGGCGGCGGTACTGGCAACCCCTCTTCGATGAATGCCCAATCCGGCATTCTCCATACCGGGTCCACCAATTTATTCTGCACCCGCAACATACCGCGCGGTGTTTGAAAAACCCATTTTTCCTTGCCGTCAGAAGTTTTTAAAACGGTATAACTACCGGTAGAGCACAATCCTTCATGGAGGACCTTATTCCCCTTCATCAATATGATCTTGTTTTCGGAACTGTTGATGATGAGATAATTTTGTACGGGAGTGAATCCTTTTAATTTCTTTTTCTGGGAATCGATGAGCCGCTTTTGATTCTGTAATTCTTTGGCATATTGTTTTTCAGTCATCGTCATCGCGGGCGCCGACTTGACCGGCAGAAGGGCAATAAAAAGATCGCGAAACCGATCAGCAATGACAGTAAGCAAGACCGTAATAACAATAATCGCGACTGTCCCTGCCAATAAACTAATAAAGATGGAAGGTTTTCTGGTCGATGGCGATTTTTGCCCGGGTATCGATATTGTTTCTTCTTCCGGCAGATTGCCCACCCTTTCTTGTTGCGAATCAATGTTCACTATAAATCACTCATTTTTTGGCGCGAAAAGTATTTTTCTTTTGACCATTTAAAGAACCCACAATCGTGACAGGAGTTCCTACTTGAACAAACATGAATAATTTCTCCATATCGCCATTTTTGAGGGCAACGCAGCCCTCAGTCCAATTCAGTCCTCTCCCGCCTTCACCATGTATTTCAATCAACCCGCCAATATGCGCATTGCTGCTGATCTCCCCTCTCCCCTGCGCTCGCTCGAATTCTTTTTGATCGTCTTCATTGGGATAGTCAATTTCCAAAGCCAGATAATAAGCAGTCTGCTGATGTTCTTTCTTTTTACGGATATGATATTGACCCTCAGGTGTTCTGCCGTCACCGCGCTGCTTTTTGGGACCGATCCAATTGGGACCAAATTCAACTGAAAATTCACTGCTTGGTTTTCCGCTTTCATAAACATAAAGCTTGCGTTCCAATTTATTGACAATCAAAACACAAGCAGAGTTTTCTCTCGACCAAGTGATGGTTTCTTCTGCCCATCGCCGCCACTGGGGAAGCTGCCTCAGATAGGCGTCCAAATAAGCAGTCACCTGTTGATCAACCACACCCAGCTTTGACTCGGACTCTTGAATCAGAGTGGAGGCGCGCAGGTAATTATTGTTTTTCAGCGCTGATTCACTCTCATTCAGCAGCAGTTCCGTTTCGGCAAATCGCCGTCGCAATTGATGGTCAAACGGCAAATCGGCGTATTGCTGCCGAAACTCCATTATTCTTTCCTTCAGCAATAAGCCT
>RPQV01000061.1 GCA_003818595.1 Calditrichota bacterium | reverse complement strand
CCCTTCGCACGGAAATCCCTGTCGGGTGATCATGTCTTTTGCGATTTGAGGATCACCCGTGTAAAATTCGGCAGCAGCAGATGCAAGCAATCCCTGAACGTCGAAATAAGGATTGCCGCTATGTTGGGCGAAATCATTGAGACCATCAGTAAGAAAGCGAAGCGCCGCATGATTGTTGTTTGTCGGTTTTAATGAGCTGAAATAAAATCGCCAGTAATAATTCCAGGATGGAGGAGTAGAGTATTCGAATACACCCGGCAGTGAACTCTCGGCAAAACGTCTGCCTAATTTTCCCAATTCTTCATCGCTATCGCCTAGTACCAAAGAATAGGCTAAAGCGACATTGTATAACACAGGATCTTTGTTGAATTTAATAATGGCATTTAATAAATCACGCACCTCCGCCACGCCGACCTGGTTAATGAGCGCCGCCGAAACCAGATCAAAAACGATTTCTGAATGGAAATCCGGCCGGTTTATATTGTTTTTTTCATTTTGAATGATTTCTAAAAATTGTCGTTTGTAATCTTCAGATTCAGGTTCAAGAGCCAACAACACGCTCAATAGATAATAAGGTTGGTCTTGCAGACTCATGGCCTGATGAATATACAGTTTGGCTTTTTCGATATTTTCTGCATAGATTTCGGTCAACGCGAGCATGGTCAAGGCATTTATCTTTAGATAGACATCGCTGTCATTTTGAAGCATCGGCAATAAAATATGCCGTGCCTTGTTCATTTTGCCAAGATCCAGGTAAGCATTTGCTAAATGAATCTTTGAGGGATAAAACAAAGGATTCTTTTTTAATGCCAACCGATATTTATCGATGGCTTCGTTAATCCGACCATTTCTCTGTAAAATCTCCCCAAAACTATCATAGGGATTGGGTTCATTGGCGGCAAGGGAAATATATTTCTCTAATGCATTATAAGCATGATCCAATTCGCCGATGTAGGCATATGCGTAAGCAAGCGTGTTATAGGCAAGTTTATGATCAGGATTCAAGCTGACGGTGGTTTCTAAAAATTCTATCGCCTTGCCGAAATTAAAGACCACGCTGAAATAATAGATACCTAGTTGGTAGTGGCCATTATCATCTTCCGGATACAACTCGATATATCGGTTATAATACTGAACAGCATTATATTTTTCCCCGCGCATCATGGCATCCATCGCCTGAATAGGCAATCGTTCTCGTTCAGAAGTACGTTCCGAGAAACGCATCGCCTTTTGGATGAGAGGCTGGGCTGCGCTTTCGTCCTTCAGCATCAGATGCAACCTTGCCAGACGATAGTATGCCGAGGCAAACGTCGAATCAATACTGATCGCTTTTTCAAATGCATTCAGGGCGTCCGTCAAATAGAAACTATCCTCAAATCGAATCCCTGAGGTGTAATATTTATAAGCATCCAATGAAGAGGTCGAAACATCGGCCAGATGATACTCTTTGGGAGTGGAGCTCTTGGATCGATCCTCGACATGCTCACGGATTTGATGTGTTATCGGATCGACCATTTTGAAAATATTTCGGATATTTAAATCCGGACTGCTTCCATGGTGAGATGATGCAATTTCACCACTTAATCCATCGTGCACTTTTAGCTCAATTCGGAGCGAATCTTGTTGAAAAAAATATCGCCCGGCAATCAATACATCAGCGCCCAAAGTTTGGGCGACAGACTGCAACTGCAGACTGTTGAGTTCATACGCAGAGGGCAGATCAAGACTGGCCACTGCGTTGATCACATTTCTGCTCGCGATCAAATTGAGTTGTCTGGATTGAGCGAGACTCAATGCCAGCATTTCTGCCAACCCTTGTCGGAGCCACTCCAAATCCGATTGATGTGTATCATTTCGCAAATCAAATATGGCCACTTTTTTCTTCTCATCAGCCTTGAGCTGGATCGTTTTGACGCGATCGCGCATGATGGCTTCGACAGGGCGTTTTGCCAACCTGATGCGCTGCTCATCCTGGAAATTACAATTAAGCAGCAAGCTCAACAGCCCGGCGATGAACAATATTCGTCCTTTTTTCATATTTTTACCCAAAATTAAGAAAATTTAGCGACAATCATCGTTATATCATCATGCTGCGGTCTATTGTTGCTGAACTCGTTGATGTGTCGAATGATTTGCCGTTGCATTTCATGGGGTCGAGATTTTTCCTGTTCACAAATGAGTGAGTAAAGTCTCTCCTCTCCAAACTCCTCAGATTGATCATTCATCGCTTCAGAAATACCGTCAGTATACAGGAAAAGGATATCACCGGAATCAAAATTGATATTGGCTTCTTGAATGTTCTTCCCAAACAACTCGTCTTTTGCCAATCCAAGCGCCATTCCGGGAGGAATGAGAACGTCGATATCGCCATTTTGATTTGCCCTTTTGACGACGAGTGCGTTGTGACCCGCCCGCACGAAGGTAAAATCTTTGTGGTCGACATCCAGCACACCGTAAATCATGGTCGTGAAAATTCGCTTGTCAGGATTCTTGTTCAGGATATTATTCAGATGTCGGACGAGTTCTTTGGGGGAAGCAATCAAATGGGTCAATGAATTCATCATCCCTTTAATTTCAGCCATATAAAAAGCGGCTGATGTCCCTTTACCGGAAACATCCGCCAAAGCAATGCCAACTCGATGATCATCGATGTGAAAAAAATCGTAATAGTCGCCTCCGACCTCCTCAGCCGGAACACATACGCCGGATATTTCAACACCTTGAAGCTTCGGCGCAGCAAGCGGCAGAAGGTTCTGCTGCACATCCCGTGCAATCTCGAGTTCTTTTTGCAGACGCTCCTGTTCCGCGAGTTCACGCAGTAAAAAGCCATTCCGTATCGCCATGCCCGACTGCTGGCTGAGTGTGCGCAAAAACATCATTTCGTCGGCATCATATCCACTTGGATCGTTTTCAGGAGCCAGCAATAAAAATCCAAGAGTCTCTCCCTGGCTGACCAAAGGAGCGATAATTTCCACCTTTTCAAGAAGAATTTGCGCGCGCAACAAAACCAAAATCTCATTAAACGTGCTGCGATGCCGGAGGGCTGAAGGTATAAACGGCTCTTTGAATCTCAGACACTCATTTAGGCAATTTTCATCAAAGGAAATGCTGATTTGGGGATTGATGTGTTGCGGATGCCCCCACATTGAAACAGCATAAGCATCATCGGCATCGACATGCAGCAAAAACAACACCCCTTGCTGCGCATTCATGTAGGTAACAATTCGCTCGGTCACCATCTGCAGCAACTTTGTATATTCGAAAGTGAAGACCAGATCACGGGAAAAATCTTCCAGTCTGGCCTTTTCGTGGAGTCGTCGGCTCATATAGTTAAAGCTGTTGGTCAAGCGGCCAATTTCATCGTTTGATCTGGCTGCTATTTGAGCGGTGTAATTGCCGTGAGAGATATCGATCATTGCATTCGACAACTGATTCAGCGGATGGGTAATCCGCTTCCCAATAAAAATTGACAGCAGGACGACAGAAATAAAAGCGCCGCCTAGAATATAGATATTGACATATAGTTTTCTCTTTGCCATTTGATTAAAATCGACCAGGGAAAAGCCAACGTCCACTTTGCCCAAATTCTGGCGTCCTGAACGGATTTCGACCGGCACATGGTCAAAATCATTCCAGCTCGCCTCGTCAACTTGACCTCGGCTCAGCTGCTCAACAATCTCCAATTCATCTTCTGTGGTCAAGAGTTCAGTATTGGGTATTTCCAAATAAACAAGGTTGAGTGAGTAGGCAAGAACTCTTCTTTCCTTATCAAAAATGGCAATATAAACGATATCTTTGCCCGCTTCGGATTCTAATATTCTTTTGATCCATTCTTGATAGATAATCAGATCCTCGGTTTGAGCCAGCCTAATCGATGCAATCTGCATGGCAATTCGCTGCATATTCAGCCTCAGCTCATTCCGATCACTCAGTATTTGTCTGGCAGTGAAAAAATAAAAAACGATCGCCATGAGAATCAAAACAATGACAACAATAACCGCAGAAAGTTTTATCCAGATTTTATTCAAGCTGTCATTCTCTTCAATATATTAAATTCTTCCTATCAGTCAAAGAATGGCTATAGTCGAAAGTCAGATTTTCCCATCACTCTGAAACCAATTGAAACCGTTCAACGGATTCAAATTCTGTGAGTTGATGAACATGTAATTTGCGATTGAGTTCTTTCAGCCAACTGACCAATTCAAGGCACTTTTCATAGCCGAACGTTCGGGACCAAATAGGAAATAAGGTTGTATTGCTGAGAAGAAGATCGTCGCTCTCATTCCAGACACCCATTTCAATCGCTCGACGCCATTCGAGAGTGCCGGGAATTGGCGAAAAAGATGCCGGAAACAATCGCGCACCTAAATCATGAACCAATTGTGCTGTGTCCTTCACTTCATTAATCGTCTGGCCTGGTAGGCCGAAGAGAATATAAACTCCAATCGAATCGCGCCGATATCCGGCTTTTTCCAAAGAGTTCAGCGCATCCTTTAATTCCCGAGTGGTTACCTTGGCAGACATGCTCTGCTGCCGTTTGGGATCCGAGGACTCATAACTGAGTCGAAGGGTATCCACACCCGCCGCTTTAAATAGAGCTGAGAGTTCATCATCGATAAATTTCGGCGCCATGCCATTCGGGGTATGGAAATAAAGTCGCAATCCCGATTCGGAAATTTTTCTCAAAAGCGGCTTTATAGAGTGATCCGCTTGGTGGAGGAGAGCATCATCAAAAAAGCTAAAATGGGTGACATTGAAAACTGTATTCCAGTGTTGAATCTCTGCAAACACATTTTCCGGAGAACGATGGCGAAATTCCGGCGACAGAATTCTAGATGCACAAAAACTGCAGACATTGGGGCAGCCTCGCGACGTCAACAGCGGCAAGGCTCCAACACGCGAATACAGGTCAAACGCCGGGAAAGGGAGGTCATCCAAAGTCTGATATTCAACATTCTCAATCTTTTGATCGGATATTTGCGCAATTTTATCCAGAATCCTCTTTTCTCCTCCGCCAGTCAGAAGCCATGTCGGATGGACAGTCTCTTGAGCATGTGCGGGGCATAGGGTGGCATAGATTCCGCCGAGAATGATCGGAACTTGGGGGAAAAATTGTCGCAGCATGATCACGGCATCTCGAACCGCCGGATACCAATAGGTCATGGAAGAGGTAACACAGATGACGTCGGGGCGACGGTGAAGGGAATCCAGTAATTCCAAGACCACATGCGGCGGCAGTCCGTAGCGACAATATTTACGCGGAACATGTTTTAGCACCTCAGGCTTTTCAATTTCCTGGCGCAGATATTTTCCGGAAAAATCGTATTGTGCAGGTGGAGTCTCGTATTGGCTGAGCAGCAGGGGGTGAAACCGATCGAGACAGTCGATGAGATTAATTTCAAATCCAGCTTGCCGCAGGACAGACCCTATATAGAGCAATCCTAAAGGCTTTGTCCAAAAATCATACGCTGCAAAATCATATATCCAGGGATTGAACAAAAGGATGTTTTTTCTCGGCGACGGCATAGTTTCTCTATTTAAGTTCAACCAAAACCATCATCATATCATCCCGAAGTGAACGGGTGCAGAATTGCCGAATTTCATCAATAATGGCTTTCCCTGCCATGTCTACTGATTTATTGAGATGTCTTAAAAATGATTTTTTTAGACCTTCAAATCCAAATTGTTTTCGTTCAGCATTTTCAGCTTCCAAGATTCCATCAGTGTAAACCAAAATTCTATCTCCGCTTTCGACATGATGTGAATTCTGAATAAAAGACTGGCTGGACGTCGGCATGAAACCAATGATTACATTTTGCGACATCAGAGGTGTCAAGACTTTACGTTTGGCGCTAAACAACAACGCCGCAGGATGGGCTCCGCCGGAAAATGTGAGTAGTTGATTGACCAAATCCAGCTGTAGCGAAAAGATTGTCAGGAAGAGCCCCATATTGCCGAATGTATGATAAAAAAAATCATTGATTGCAGCCAGAATCTCGTTTGGTTTGGGATTGTTTTTGAGAATTTCACGCATTTCGTTATTAACCCGGTTGACCAGGAGTGCGGCTGCAATGCCGTGACCGGTCACATCGATCATATTCACCGTCACATGCATCTCGTCGTGAACCTGTACATTGCAAAAATCTCCGCCGATGCCGATCATCGGGTGATACTGGATGCCGATGGCAAAGCGATCCGTAGAGAAACTCGACGGCACAAGGCTCGCCTGAACTTTTTCTGCGAGGTCGAGATCACGCTGGATCATTTGGTTATACACTTCGATGCGGTTTTGCTGTTCATCAAGTTTGAGATGAATTTGTCGCTCTCTTAACGCCTTTTGCACCCGCATCAACAGCGCATCTTTTTGAACCGGTTTTGAGAGATAGTCAAAAGCGCCATTCTGCATCGCCTTGACTGCGGTATGAATGCTGCCGTATCCGGTCATGATGACCACCTGAGTGTGACGGCTTTTCTCTTTGGCCACCTGCAGAACGTCCAAGCCGCCGACCTTGTACATATGCAGATCGCTCAAGATAAGATCATATTGATTTTTTTCAATTTGAGCAATCGCCTCCTCACCTGACGAAGCGTCGTCGACCAGATAGTCATTTCGTTCAAGGACCTGATGAAAATATCGGCGATTATGAACGTCATCGTCGACAACCAGAATCCGCGCTTTCTCATTCTGATCCATGGGCAATGCAGCTATTCAATTTTAGTCCCAAAAACGTGATATCATCAGCCTGCGGCATCCCTTTGGAGAAGTCCTGCAATGATAAAATCAGATGTTCAGCAAATTTTTTTAACGACACATCATCCCTTTGGGCATCAAGGATAAGGTTTTTCAAACGTTCATCATCAAACATTTCATCAGAAACATTGAACGCCTCGGTCACTCCATCTGTGACGGCAATCAGCAAATCACCCGCTTGGAGCGTGACGTGCCCCACCTCATAGGAAATATTCGGCATCATGCCGAGTATCAAGCCGCCGACATCCAAAGTCGACAGCGAACCATCTCGATGGCACACATAAGGCGGAATATGTCCGGCATTGACAAAATCAAGGGTAAAGCTGGAGGGATCAAATTCAGCATAAAAAAAAGTGATGAATTTGTCATAATTGGTGTTCTGATAAATCAGATCATTCAATCTGCCGATCACTTCACTGATCGGCGCCTGGGATTGTATCAAGGTATGGAGACCGGCGTGCAGGGTTGACATCAACAATGATGCCCCTACCCCTTTACCGGATACGTCGCCAATTGCCAGAGCAAAGCGATGACCCGCCAGTGGAATGACATCATAATAATCTCCGCCAACCTGACGTGACGGCAGATTTAACCCAAACAGCTCAACTTGGTCAGACTGAGGAAAAGAGCGCGGCAAAAGACGCTGCTGTATTTCTTTGGCAATCGCTATTTCTTCGTCCATCCGATGTTTCTCAAGCGTTTCTTCAAAAAGGCGCGCATTTTCCCATGAAATCATCACACGATTGGACAGTGTGGACAAAAACTCCAAATCTTCGCCCAGATAAGAAAATCCGGATAATTTTGAACCCAAAAAGAGGACACCCTGCGTCGCATCCTGGATCCGCATTGGAACGATCACTTTGACGCCGAATTTTAGAAAATATCGAAACCTGCGCGGGCAATCTTCATCGCGCAAATGGATGGGCTCTTTCTGTGCGAGAAACAGCTCGCCGACGGCAGGACGCATCATCGCAATTTCAATTTTATCGTCCTCCGGCCAGTTGGATATTTTTAAATTAAAGCGACCATTTTCAAAAATGAATATAATCATTTTATTGGCCGCCATTTCTCCCAATATGGTGAACTGCAATATTGAAAGAATATGCTGCTTGTCCAGGGTAGCGTTTAATTCTTTGCCGACGTCAAACAGGGTATTCAGCTCCTGCACCTTTTTATCCAGCCGACGATTCAGCGCTTCCAGTTTTTGAAAATTGAGTGCATTTTCAACAGCGGTTGCGGCAATATTGGACATCGAATTTAGAAATTCCAGTTCACGATTGGTGAACGATTCGCCGGTCATTTTTCCGCCCAGGCAGATGACGCCGACCATGCGGTCGCGACTCATCATGGGGATGAGCAGTTCAATACCCAAAGACAACAAAAACGATCTTGAGCGACATTGCTGATCGTTCATTTCGTGGAGGATGACAGGCGTTCTAAATTCACAGGCAAAGTTAAATTGTGTCAATTCGACATCTTGGGGCAAGCTTTTAATGACTTTAACTACAAAATGATTCTCTTCTGCTGCCACCAGCGCCATTGCCCTGCTGATCACCATCCTGCCCATGATCGTTAGCAGGCAATTATTGAGAACATTGTTGACGTCCAAAGAAGCGTTCAGAATTTGACTTGTCTCGATCAGTGAACGCAGTTCAACACTTCGGTGATCCAGTTTGGGCGCTTCAACCTGAAATTCAGTCATTCTCTATTTCCACCAACGAAGACAGCAGAAGAGTTCTTTTTATTAATTAAATATTTTACCATTTTCACCTGATTACGCATGCCTGGTTTTATGGAATAATCAACTTCATCCATCAATGTTTTCATCAAATAGATGCCTAATCCCCCGACTTTAAGTTCGGCGAGATACTCTTTCATATCCGGCATTTTAATTTTCGTCGGATCAAAACCTTTACCATGATCCGTAACAATCAAGGTAAATTTCTTCAAATCACATCGGATCAAAACGTCGAGGCGTCGGTTGCCATTTCGATTCTCATACGCGTGTTTTATTACATTCGAGCACGCTTCATCACAAGCCAGTTCAATCTTGCCAACATCATCTTCATTGAATCCTACCATTGCAGCAACCTTGCTTACAAATTCGCGGATCAATTCCAGATTATCGGTACGGCTTGGAATTCGCAGATGATATTCGAATTCTTTTTTTGGCATAAGATCAAATCCTATTTGATTTGTTGTCCGTTTTTCACTTTATGCTCCCGTTCCATTGGTGTGTACGAAAGATTATGATGAAGGTTTTTCGAATAAAAATTTAGCTCTCTCTTCCTCATCGACGATATCATATAATGCCGGAAATCCCAACAAATCAAACACCCTGAATATTTTCGGCGTCATTTTACACATTTTGATGTCGCCATTATTGTTACGGACATTTTCAATTTTTCCCATAAAGACGCCCAGACCGGCGCTGCTGATATAATTCAGATTCTCAAAATTGACGATGATCTTGTATCGCCCCTCGGAAATCAACGTTTCAAAATGTTTTTCCAGTTCCGGTGCCGTATGAGCATCGAGAAATCCGTGTAATTGCAGCGTCGAAAACTGTTCAAAATCACTGCGATGAACTGCAAATGTATCCATCCTTTCCTCCATTTATTCGCCCGCTTTATAAAGATCACTAGACAACTTTAATGATGATGAATGTCAAATCATCATAAGCGCTTTGTCCGTCAAAAAAGGTATATATTCGATGTATCAAATGCTTTTTAATCTCCAGGGTATTCTTTTCCTTTGCTTCCGCAAATGCCTGAATTAATCTTTCTTCACCGAACTCTTCACCATTGGGACTTCGCGCCTCGGTCACACCGTCGGTGTAGAACAATAAGGTGTCCCCTTTCATTAATTGGAGCTGCATTTGTTCCAATGTGCTTTTAAACACGGCGCCATCATCCAATCCCATTCCCAATCCATGAGGTTCGAGTCTCTGAACACTCGCATGGGCGGCACTAAAATAGTATATGGGACAATGTCCCGCCCGACAAAAAGTAAAGGAACGAGTTTTGATATTGATGATGCCATAAATGAGACTGATAAAAGTATCCCGATCAAAATTTGCATATATTGTCTGATTGGCAGCGATCAGCATTTCTTCCGGTGACAGCACTTCTCGTGCTAACGCCTCCATGATTCCTTTAACTTCGGCCATATAAAATGCGGCGGAGGGTCCCTTTCCCGAGACATCCCCGATCACGATGCCGAGTGTATTGGAATCAATAGTGAAAAAATCATAATAATCGCCGCCTACTTCATTCGCAGTAACGCAGACAGCGTCTATTTCAAGTCCCTGCAATTGCGGCATTTTTTTAGGAAGAAGCTTCATTTGCGCTTCATGGGCAATCCGCAGCTCCTGCTCCAACCGTTCCTTAATAATAGATTCTTCAACCAGCCGGGCATTTTGTACCGCAACCGCTGCCTGATCGGAAAATGCGCGCATCATTTCCGCATCATCTTGTTCAAAACCGAATTCTTCCTTTTTCGCAACATATAAAAATCCCAAAATGCGATCCGAAGTAATCAACGGCGTCACGATCATGGAGGCAATATCTGTTTTCCATTTGATCACACTTGCAACCAGAGAATTTTTCTTTGCCTGGTTGCACACCAGCGAATCCCGCGATGCGGCAAACCATTCATATCGTTTTTCATCTTTTGAACTTTCCCATGACCTGCGCTCAGCCGAAGATAATTGTTTCGAAGAAATTAAGGCAAGCTGCTTGGTTTTCAAATCATATATCTCCAACCAGGCAAATTCTGCCTGTGAAACTTCTGTAGCCAGCTTGACAATCGTTCGAATCAAAACTGACCAATCGAATTCTGAACTTAAAGCACGACTTAAATCATGGAGTGATTGTATCTGCTGCAGTTTACGATCATACAGTTTGGCCGTCGGTAAATGGGCAACAAGAGCGAGAAAGGCGACTCCCAAATAAAGTGCGGTAAAAAAAATGCTCATTTCCACAAAACGTTCCAGCAACGGGCTGAACGAAATGATGGGATTGACCTTTTTAAACGTCACGACGAAATAGAATTGAATCGGCAAAAGCACAACACCCCCCCAAAAACAGCCGAGCTTTTGCTTTTTGTTCAGATAGTTTATCCAACCCACTCGAAATGAGTTCCATACGGCAAAGTTGATGAGTATAAACAAGACCGCATAGTTCAGGTATTTATAAAGAGGCAGATCATTGAGAAAGGAAGAGGGATAATACTCGGGGAGGCTGGCCACTGAATAAAGCATCAGGAAGATCATCAGCCAGGTAAAATTTCTT
>RPQV01000060.1 GCA_003818595.1 Calditrichota bacterium | reverse complement strand
TGGCCGGCCAGCCGAGATCATCCTGAACCGACCGGTTCCATTGCCCGTTGACCGTGACGATACGTCCGACCAGCCCTGCCTCTTTGATGAGTTTTTCATATGAATGAATATAACGAGGATGGCTGCGACGTTGATGGCCGATCTGCAAAAGTTTACCGGTTTCCCTGGCTGCAAGAACCATCTTTTTGGCACCCTCGAGTGTATTGGACATTTCCTTTTCACAATACACATTCAAACCCGCTTTCAAACAGTCAACCGTGTGTTGGCTGTGCCAAAAATCAGGCGTGGCAATGACCACGGCATCCAGATCTTTTTCCGTACTCAGCATCGTTTGATAATCTTCATAGCCGTTTACTTCGAAATTATATTTTTTCAGCAGATTGGTTGCTCGTTTGAGGTTATATTCGCTCCAGATATCGCAGACTGCGCGAAAACGCAGACCGGGAATCTGCAGCATGGCATTCAACAGCACCGATCCCTGAGCACCGACGCCCAGGAGAGCAACATTCAACTCCTCGACATTCTCCTCGGTTTTGGTCGTGCCCAATTTAGCCTCTTTTTGCTTTTTGACGTATTGGCGCTCCTTATAAAGCGAATAGCCGAATAAACCGAGCACCGGTGCTGTGGCAAGCCCCTGCAGGAAATCACGACGGTCGAGCCCGCTTTTTTCCTGCTTTTCTTTCTTTGATTCGTCCATAGTAGTCTCCTCATTAATTGATTATTACAAAAGAATCCGATTCAATACAGTGAACATTCGCCCTGTGATCATCCACCAGCCAGATCGTTGAATTGATGCATGAATGCCGTTAAAAATACGAAAAAATTAATTTCTCATCACGATTTATCCGCTAAAAGTATCGAAAAGCAGAACAAATCGACAATATTTTACAAAATCAATCGATTGAAAACTCTCCTATGGTCATACTCCACTATCGAATCAGCAGCATCTTGCGCATGACGGAATGATCTCCGTATTGCAATCGACAGAAATAGCATCCGCTTGGAATAGAGTTTCCATTGAATTGAAAGGCGTGTTCACCTCTCGTCATTCTTTGTTGCGCCAAGGTCGCAATGCACACTCCACGAACATCATAGACTTGAAGAGTTACGTTTTCATCCTGCGGCAGAGCGAACGTGATCCTGGTCTCCGCGTTAAATGGATTGGGATAATTGCTCAGCGCCCAACTTTCCGGAGCGTTAATCTGATCATTCTGCACTCCGGAGGGTTCTCCGACCTTGAATCTGACCGAATCCAACAATGCATAGCCGTCATTCTCAAAAAACCCTGCCCACCAGGAACCGGCATTCGGGAGACCGCCAAGGAAGGTTACCGTGCCGTCACTGATGGCTTCACCGGCAGATTGAGAACCATTAACATAGAACCAGAGGGTAGACCACACAGCATTGGGAGTATCTCCCTCTTTGTAAATGCCCACCCAATCCTTGGCATTGCCCGGCCCATTTTCAAAAGTCGCAATGATGGTTTCATCGATGGCGTAGACTCTTTTATTCAATTCCAGGTGAACTCCGCTCACCTCCTGCTGCACGTTGACCAATCCATTCACCTGCAGGATATCACCGCCTTCGGCATTGCTCACCTTCAAAGTCACTGTATATTCGCCTTGACGATTATAGACAACCACCGGATGTTGCTCAGTGCTGGTTTCCGGCACGCCACCATCAAATTTCCATTCCCATTGCGTCGGCATGTTTGTTGAAATATCAGTGAATTGAACGGATTCACCCTCAACAACAGCAGCACTGCCTGCATAAAACTTGGCTATTGGCAGTGGACGAACCTCAGCGCCGGTTTCGACGGCCACCGTTGCGGTGACCGCAGCATGATCAGAGGGCCAATCATTCTGCAGATGCAGCGGATATTGTTCAGGAGTCCCGATCACAAACAGATCAGCATCCAGAAGAAGCACATTATTTCCGCTATAAAAAATGAAATCAATGCGATCCATAGGCTCCGGCTTACCGCTGCCATAAAACCAGTTATGATAAATGGGAGACCAAGTATTTCCTGGATCTGTAACCGGATTTGGATGCATTTGGCGATAGGTATCGATTAATCCGGCTTGTTCAATTTTCACCGTGACCGGCCATTCCACCGCATAAAAGCAATGGCTCTCGACAGTCTCTTCGATCCAATCCTGGTGAGAAGGCGAGTTCAAATCTCCGAGTAGAAAAGTGGGAACACCCGCTTTGATATAAGCGTCAATGGTGGAAAGGGCTTCGGCGATCTCGGGAACACGATTCGAGGTGGTTTCCTCATCCACATAGATATCCGTATAATCGGCTTCATCCAAACACGCTCGGTACGGTCCATAGGGATAAGCCGTGAGATGCACCGTTTTCACGGCAATGGTCTTGTTATTATCGAGGATAATTTCCGCCCCAGCTCCTCTGATCGAGTTCCATCCTTTGTGAACGGGAAATCGACTGATGATGACATTATCAGGCGTCACATATTTGAACCAACCCAGTTTTTCAGCAATCGTGTTTCCAAACGCTTCATCGGCTTCTGCAAGCCCGACGACATCCGCTCCTGACATTAAAATGGCATTGAGAACCTTGTTTTGCCCAGTCTTGACATTGGTTCCGGAAACCCAGACATTGAACGACAACAGTTTGATTTCCCTGGTGGTGTTGTTGTGAACGTGAGATATCCCATCGCTGGAAGCCTTCGACGCTTGTTGCGGTACAAGTAATCCGGCGACAAAGCACAGAATGATGAAAATTCTCCGCTTTCGATACTGTAATCCCTTTTGCGTCACATATCCTCCTGGAATTCAATAACTCATTGAGATAAATGTTCTATTGATTTAATACTCAGCCTGCAGGAAAAGCAATCGAAAACAATCTTTTACCGTAAGGCAAGATACAAAAATTTATCAAGAATTACAAAAGCATAAGATTGCAGTTTTATGAATCAAATGACGACCCCCACGACGAGTCGAAATGCAGCTTATTGCGGTGATAATTCACAGATGGCAATCGCGATCGTATTTACTCTTTGAGATCAAAATACTCTTTCACGCTTTTACGATAATTGGGGCCGATCGGCAGATTTTTTCGAGCAATCTCGACAGAGTTGTTGTCCAAGGCAGTGATTTTTCGAATAGAAACAATGTACGACTTGTGAATGCGGATAAATTGATCAGCCGGCAGTTTTTCTTCCAGTTCTCGCAGCGAAGCCAGAGCTGTTATCTGTTGATTTTTGGTGAAGAACGTGACATATGCCTTTTCACCCTGAATATAAAATAAATCATCAAATGGCACTTTATAATACTTTCGATCAGCGCGGATGATCAGATAATCTTCCTGAATTTCCGGTTTTGGAGTACTCCGTTCCTCCGGGGTGAAGGGGTTCATCTGTTGTCTCATTCTGAACAGATCAGCCACCTTATTCACCGCTTTCAAAAATCGCTCAAAAGAAAATGGCTTTAATAAATAATCTGCCACATTCAATTCATATCCTTCGAGAGCAAATTCTTTATAAGCGGTTGTTAAAATGACAAACGGTTGATGTTCCAGTGATTTCAAAAAGTCGAGACCGCTGATATCCGGCATATGAATATCGAGAAACAACAGATCAATAGATTGGCTTTTCAGCAAATCGATGACCTTCAAAGGTGAGTTGAAATCACCTTTTAACTCCAAGAAGGGAATTTTGCCCACATAATCTTTTATATATTGACGAGCCAAAAACTCATCATCAACAATGGCGCAGCATATTTTCATTTTCTCACACAACTCAGATGAACACGAAATTCTTTTGAATCGGCATTGATTTGCAGCAGATGCTTTTGCGGAAACAGAATCTGCAGCCGCTTTCTCACATTTTCGATGCCGGTACCAGGACCAGGCTTACGATAGGAGGCTGTAGGGATAGAATTTGCGATTTCGAACACTATTTCTTTTTGATTCGCCCTCAGTTCAACATTGATGAATGCATCGGCCAATTCCTCTATCATACTGTATTTAAAAGCATTCTCGATAAAGGGAATGAACAGCATAGGGGCAATCCGAACATCTAGCTCAGCATGCGAATGATCAAAGCGAATATTTTGTTCGTTGGGAGATTTCATTTTCTGAAAAGCGATATAATTTTCAATATATTCGATCTCTGACGCAATAGTGACCTGATCCTCTTCGCACTCCTCGATGACATAACGAAGCATTTGTGATAGCTTGAGAATGCTTTCCGGAGCCTTTTCTGACTTGATATACGCCAATGAATAGATGTTATTCAAAGCATTAAATATAAAATGGGGGTTGATCTGAGCTTTCAACAATTTTAATTCAGTGATCAGTTTTTCAGCCTTGATCTGCTGTGTGTGCGCGACTTGCCGACGGATACGATCCTGCAACATAAAAACCGTACTGATCATATCGACGGATAGCAACCAGAATAGAGTGCGCATGAAAATCATCATCACATGCGGATGGGATCTTCTGAGAGGCAACTCTTTCAGTATCAGACGGGATATATAAACATGGTCAATCAGTGACTGGCACAAAGCGACAACCAGAATAAATGCTGCAGTCATTAAAATGAAACGAATATTGTTCGTCGGCGAAAAAAAGCGGGGGAACAACACCTTGGCATTGAAATAAAAAACGAATACCTGGAAAATGAGTACAAATAAAGTCGATTGAAGGACGATTTTCAAAGGCAGAAAAAATATGATAGAGCCGATATTGATACCGGCGATGATCAACCAAAAGATGATGTGCGGATATACTTTTTTCAACATAAAGCGATACGGCCAATCAACAGAATACATTATCTAAAGTGACAGTCAAAAAATAATCATTTCCTTACGAATGCCAAAGCATTATTTACCAATGCTCTAATATCATGAATCAATACATAAAAATGATGAACATAAATGTAAAATTCTAATTCGTTCATCAAATAGCGCTGTTGGTTCAACAATCGGCTGGTTTGGTTCAAAAGGGCGAACATTCCATGGGGGCAATTCGTATTATGGTGTGGTCAGCAGAACTCACTGTGATCAATAAAGTGGACAATTTTACGCTCTTGATAAGAAAGGCAAAACACATGAAAAAAGTAAACTGGATACTGGTTCTGGTGCTTGGTCTGATGACCATCAACCTTTTTGGCGGAGAAACCACCAATTTCTCCGGCACATGGACGCTGGATGAAACCAAATTAACAGGTGATCCCAACATGCCTCGAATGGACGCTAAAAAAATCATTGTCAAGCAGAACAACGATTCTCTTGCCACTGAACGTTTTTACTCTAATCCGATGATGGGCGACTTTACGGTCTCGGAAAAGCTGACACTCGACGGAAAAGAGTGCAAAACTGTAGAGGAGTATGGAACGCGTCTCTCGACCGCCACTTGGTCCGAAGATATGAAATGCTTGACCATCAACAGCACTCTGAAAATGAACTGGGATGGACAGGATGTCGAAATGGGTTCTGTTGAAATCTGGAGCCTTGAACAGGAAAGCATTTTAAAGATTGACATCACCAGAGACACTCCCATGGGTTCGATGAAAGACATCATCTTTTACAATAAATTATGATACGATGATTTTTGATTAAATGCAGGAGTATTCAGTGAAACTCAAAAAAGTTATTATTCCCCTCATCGTGCTGTCATTGGTTGCTGCCGGCACTCTATGGCTGATCTTGAAAAAGGAAAAGAAAAACGAGACGACGTACAGTTTCGTTGAACTGAGCAGAGGCAATATCGTCAATACCGTTGATGCCACGGGTACAATTGAACCGGTCACCACCGTTGAAGTGGGCACTCAGGTCTCCGGAATCATTGACAAGATTTTTGTTGATTTCAATGACCGAGTCGTCCGCAACCAGCTGATGGCTGTCATTGACACCACGATTTTGTCGGTTCAGGTCAGCGATGCTAAAGCGAGTCTGCTGCGCAGTCAGGCTCAATATGATGAAGCAAAATATAATTTCGAGCGCACCGAAAAGCTGTTCCAACAGGGTATGCTTTCAGAACTCGAGTACATCACCACCAAAAGCAATTATCAATCTGCAAAATCGTCATTGCTCTCCGCACAGAACAATCTCGAACGAGCACAACGCAACCTTCTTTATGCGTTTATCCGTTCGCCAATTAACGGCACTGTCATCTACCGAGAGGTTGAAGAAGGACAAACCGTTGCATCGAGCTTTCAGACGCCGCGGTTATTCCTCATCGCCGAAGATTTGTCCAAAATGGAAATCCACGCATTAGTGGATGAAAGTGAAATCGGATCCATTAAGGAAGGTCAAAAGGTAGAATTTGAGGTGCAGGCGCACGATGACAAGAAATTCGAAGGAAATGTTCGCCAAGTTTGGCTGCAGCCGGAGACAGTGCAGAATGTCGTGAATTATACCGTCGTCGTTGATGCGGCAAATCCCAACGGATTACTCTTACCGGGAATGACAGCAACGCTTGATTTCATCATTGAACAGAAAGACAATATTCTGATGGCGCCAATCGCTGCCACCAAGATACAGCCGACCGCGAAAATGATGGAAAAGATGTTTGCCAATATGCGCAAGCGTTTCGAAGGTCGTGAAAACCCTGGCCGTAACGGCGGCGCCTCCCCTGCCGGAGGATTTGGCGGAATGGCGTCCGGTGCAGGATTGGGCGGTGGCATGCCGACAATGAACAAAGATTTTGCCATAATCTGGTTTTTTGATGAGCATAAAGAACTCCAGTCAGCCCCCGTTCGGACCGGCTCGACTGATGGTAAAAATATTGAGATCATTCCCATGCCCGGTGTGGAACTCAAAGAGGGCATGAAGATCATCAGCAGCATCCAGACGACTGAATCCACGGCAACGACGACGACAACGAATATGCCACGGCCTCCGGGTTTTGGCAGACCATTCTAATCGTCGTTAAGAATTAAACATATTCGTAAACAAGCAGAGTCAATATGAATGCAGTAATAACCACAAGCCGAATTACCAAAACCTATCAGATCGGTGAAATCCAGGTGCATGCCCTGCGCGGAATCGATCTCTCCGTCCAGTCCGGTGAATTTTTAGCGATTATGGGTGCTTCCGGTTCAGGAAAATCCACACTCATGAATTTGATCGGATGTCTTGATGTGCCCACATCTGGGCGTTATTATCTTGATAACATCGATGTCAGTTCTCTGACAAAAAATGAATACGCTGATATTCGCAATAAAAAAATCGGTTTTGTATTCCAGGGCTTTAATTTGCTGTCGAGAACTACGGCGTTGGAGAATGTCGAGTTGCCGCTCTTTTATGATCGGAGCCGACGCATTAAAAATCCCAAGCAAGCGGCGCGGGAAGCTCTTGAGCGTGTGGGCCTCTCCGATCGCATGGATCATGTACCGAACCAACTCTCGGGTGGGCAACAGCAGCGGGTGGCAATCGCCCGCGCATTGGTCAATCAACCCAGCATTTTATTGGCTGATGAGCCAACAGGTAATCTCGACAGTCGAACCTCGGTTGAGGTGATGTCGGTTTTCCAAGAGTTGAATGAACAAGGCATCACCATTCTCATCGTCACTCATGAGGATGACATCTCCCGATATGCCAAACGAATCATCAAAATGCGGGATGGACACATCCTGGACGATAGTCCGATTAAGAAAGCGACCAGTGCCAGACAGATTCTCGAAATAATGAAGGAGGAGGATTAATGCTTCAGCTCTCCAATTTGCTCAAGGCATCTTTTACAAGCATCATGAAAAACCGAATGCGGAGTTTGCTGACATCGCTCGGCATCATCATCGGCGTCAGCGCGGTCATCGTCATGGTCGGAATCGGATCAGGTTCGCAAAAACGGATTGCGAAGGAGATCAGCTCTCTTGGCAACAACATGATCATCGTATTCCCCGCCTTTAGTATGCGGGGAGGCGTCAGCCGCGGTGCGGGTAGTTTTAACCGAATGACGATGGAGGATGTGGAGGCCATCCGCGAAGAAGCCACACAGGTGCAATATGTTTCCGCGGTCGTCATGTCTGCCGGACAGGTCGTCGGCAACGGCAACAACTGGAGTACCTCCGTTCAGGGAGTCGATCCGGAATATCAGCACATACGCGTATGGGAGATAAGTTCCGGCGAATTTTTCAGTGACAGAGATGTGCGGACGCTTAAAAAGGTTGCCGTACTAGGCAAAACAGTTGCCGATAAGATATTCGGCAGCATGGACCCCATCGGTCAAAAAATTCGCATTCGTAATACACCGTTCAAAATCATCGGCGTGTTGAAAGAAAAGGGACAAGATGCGCGCGGTCAGGATCAGGATGATATCGTCTATGCGCCGTCAACAACTGTTCTCTACCGCCTCAAGGGCGATCGATATGTCAATTCCATCAATGCCAGCGCAGTCACTCTGGAATCGATCGGCAAAGCTCAGGAAGAAATAATGACTATATTGCGGCGTGAACATAAAATCGAACCTGGACAAAATGATGATTTTAATGTGGCCAACCAAACAGCCATCACCGAAATGGCTTCTGAAACTTCGCGCATCATGACCATGCTTCTGGGCGCTGTGGCGGCGGTCTCCCTCGTCGTCGGCGGTATCGGCATTATGAACATCATGCTGGTTTCGGTGACTGAGCGAACCCGCGAAATCGGCATTCGCATGTCAGTCGGTGCGCGTGGACAGGACATTCTCACCCAGTTTTTGCTGGAAGCGGTGGTGCTGTCAGTTACAGGCGGTATTATCGGCATCTTACTATCCTTCGGCATTGCACTGATCCTGAATAATTGGACCACCGTCAACACATCGATCGGATCGGGAATCGTGGCTCTCTCGTTCACCTTTTCCGCCGCTATCGGTATATTTTTCGGTTTTTATCCCGCACGCCGAGCAGCAGCTTTGAATCCGATTGATGCATTAAGATATGAATAAAACCCGGCTCCCCAAAACGGGATTTACAAATTGATATAACATGTTCTAGAGGACATAATGAGAAAATTATTCATGCTGTTTTTTATTCTTCTGTTTTTCCATACAGTATTCAGTCAATCATTAAGTTTAGAAGATTGTGTTGATCTGGCCATGTCCAATAATCCGGATCTGCAGAAAAGTGATTATGCAGTACAACAATCACGAATTTCAAGCAAACAGGCACTATCAGCCCTTCTTCCCAGTGTCTCCGCCAATGCCTCCGCGTCCAACTCGGGTCCGCTTATTTCCGACGCCCAGGAGATTTGGAGTCAAAGCTATGGCGGTGGTGTGAACCAGCAGTTTTATTACGCCGGCATGTACTCCGGCATCAGCCTGGCTAAAGAACGACAGGCCAGTTCTGAATATTCAAATGCATCACTGCGCGATCAAATTCGAGCGATGGTCGAAAGGCTTTATTTTCAAATTCTCGCCGCAGACACCCTTGTCGGCGTTTACCAAGCAAACATTCGTCTCCAGGATGAACAAATTGCCAAGATGAAGTTTATGTTTGATCTGGGTTTGAAACGGGAATCCGACTTGTTAAAATCTAAGGTTCAAAGAGGTACATTTGAGAGTCAACTCATAAATGAGATGGAATCATTGAGCTCCTCAAAGCGTGCACTCAACATCGTTTTGGGAAAGCGGCCCAACGACGCCTTGGACATTCTGCCCATTGACGTCGAACAGATTTCACTTCCCGATTATAAGACTGCTTATGCCATCATGCTCGAAAATAATCCCTCCATCAAACAATTGGTCACCCAAATTACTGTGCAGAAAACCTCACTGCGCATCGCCAAGGAAGCCTATTTACCATCACTTTCAGGATCCTATTCCGCTTCACATCGTAACAACATCTACGGTGGCGATGCCGTCCGCAACGATCAAATCAGTCTTCAGCTGGGTATCAATCTGTTCGATGGTTTTTCCAAAAACATGAATGTTCAAAAAAGCAAAATCTCCTTGGATGAAGCGCAACTCGACTATGAAGCCACGCTGCGAGACTTGGAGGAGACACTCTCCAATCAATACCAGGCACTCGCAACAGAGAACGAACTGATCACCATCCATGAAACCAATCTGGCTTCCGCGCGCAAAGACTTGGAAATTGTGTCGGAAGAATATGCCTCCGGATTGAGCACTATTCTCGATTTGACCGACGCACAAGTATCGGTTCTGCAATCAGAGACCAACTTGTTGAGAGATTTGTACACGCGCAAACAAATAGAGTCGCAAATCCGCGTTCTCATGGGAGAATAAAATAGCGACAAGTTATGTCGGCAAAAAAGGGTAGGCGGCCGATCATCCCATGGCCGTCTTTTTAAACTCTCATCATCAGCTCCCCTTATCCCGTTTGGACGCTGCGAAAGGCCTGCATTGACCTTCGTTCAAGGGATTTCGCACCACAAAAAACTTGATTACCATATTGCATATCCATCGCGCTCCGCAAAAGCCCCAGGGGGCAGGGGATTATCAAGTTCTTTTGCATCACTTTTATGCAAATATCAAGTCGACTCTCGCCAAAATCCCCACGACAAATCTCGCTTTTTACACTGATTTTTTGTAAAATGTCAGTGTCAAACCGGGCATCTTCAAAGGAATAATTATGAAAAATTTAATTTATTTCTTTTTGCCGTTGCTGTTCTCAACCGCAGGCGTCAATAGTCAGTCCGTTGTTGAGATTCACCATGTTTCCCAGCCGGTTATTAATTTAAACGGCGTTTGGGAGATATGCCAAAGTCCGGGTAATCACGTAGAGGACTATTTTAAAGACCATCTGGAATGGCAGGCCATTCAGGTTCCAGGGGAATGCATGATGCAGGGCTTGCCCATCCGCCATGACGTTCCTTTTCTATATCGTAAACTGTTCTCCATACCGGCAGAATATGCCGGCAAAACCATCCTCATCCGCTTCGAAGGGGTTTACAGTTACGCCCGCGTATGGATCAACAGTCGCGATCTCGGCGATCATTACGGCGGTTTCACAGTCTGGGAACGCGACATCACGCAGCATGTCAATCCCGGGGAAACCGCCCAGCTGTGCGTCCTGGTCGTTGACAGAGCGGATGAGATTTCCTACGGCAGCGGGTACGCCAAGCATCCCATCGGCGGAATCCTGCGCAATGTGTCTATAATGGCGGTGCCCGACAACTATCCGCAGCAGGTGTCCATCACCACCGATT
>RPQV01000059.1 GCA_003818595.1 Calditrichota bacterium | reverse complement strand
TTACTTTCTTAAATATATCAGGAAATCCTGAATAAAAGTTTAATCCTTCTCGAGCAGCGATTTCGTCTAGTCTGTTGCCGTATTCATGGTAACCAGCCTTTAATATATTGGCACGAAATTCCGATTGATGGCGTCTTGCTAACTTTTTAAAATTATCATCTTCTTCGTATTGTGGGCCAATATCATTCATATTATATAAATTCCTTTTTTTGTTTTGGCTAACATCTTTATAGCAGATTATCAGAAACATTCCTGGCCTGTTCCCAGTTTTTTGATTCCTGCAGCTGCTTCAGGGTTAAATTCTTGACATCCTGAAGGTTCGCTTCCCACAGGTCTGCGTCAAGAAGGTTGGCGGCGTGAAGATCAGCGCCGCGGAGGCAGGTCTGCTGCAGGTTCGCGCCGTACAGATTGGCTTTCTGCAGGTTGGCGAAAGAGAGGTCGGCGCCCGCCAGGTTGGCGTAGACCAGATGAGCGTTCCATAAATCTGCGCCTGTGAGATTGGCATAACGCAAATCCGCGCTCGCAAGGTCGGCGCCCGCCAAATTAGCGTACAACAGATCGACGCCCGCGAAATCAGCTCCGGCAAGCTTGACCTGCGAGAATTTTGTTTTGAGCCATTTGAGCTGGTTGCCTAAAAATTTTGCCGGCGGGAGGAAAGATATTTTCATCGCTCTACTGCCTGTCTCCATGTGTCCTCATGCGTCGCCCAATTCGGCGAGATAATAGACTCGGCCAACCATAGTCAATTGTGTTTGAGCTGTTTATCGGTTCCAGCTCTAACTAATTCAAAATACAAAAAACCAATCCTCTTCACAACACCAAAAGCAAAAATTAGCAAGCCGACCGCATCAGAGTCCTATTTGATGAGCAGCATTTTCTTGGTTTCAGCAAAAGTTCCAGTAGTCATTGAAAGACAGTAAATTCCGCTCGCCAGAGCTGATGCGTCGAATGTCGCCGAATGTCTGCCTGCCGGCAAGGTTTCATTGACGAGCTCGGCCACTTTCTCCCCCCTCATGTTCCACACGGAAAGTTTAACCTCTTCGTGTTTGCTCAGCTGAAAGGCGATATGCGTGCAGGCATTGAAGGGATTGGGATAATTTTGTTCCAATCCATAACCATCAATGGCATCAGTTCCTTCTGCTTGAATACCGACCGATTTTTCAAAATGGATAGAACGCCGGATAAATTGGCGCTGCCAATTATTGAAATCAGGCCAGTACGCGTAATACAACCATGCGTCCTGCCCGGCGAGCACATCGGACTCGCCAATGATGGTCGGGTACCAATATTTTTCGATCTCTTCCGCAACAAGCACCGGTTGAGGAGGCGTCCAGTTCATCAAGTCTTCGCTGGTGGAAAGCCACAGGCTTTTGGAATAAGACGACTGTCCCTCCCAAGAGTGCCAAATCATGACCCACCGATCCAGAGCGGTGTTATAGTGCACCGATGGATTGCCTCCCGGAACAGTCATGAGGGAGGGTATGGGAGAATTTTTGCCTCCCCATCCCTCCTCGGTGAATTCGCCGTTGTAATACTTGAACCACGAGCCGGGTTCAGCATTCGCGGATTCCGAAACAGCCAGCATGAGATAGTGCTCCTGATAAAAGCACACCCAGCGAGAGCGAACAGAATCCCAGACCACACAGTGGTCGCCGTTTCCACCCCATGTCGGCACATTGGGTTTAGGAATTGAACTGGAAATGATCTGCCCCTGCTTTGTCCAGCTGACGCCGTTATCTACAGATGTGCACAAGGCAATGGATTTCCAGGAAATGAACTGGGATGTCGGATCAGCATCGAACTCGCGATCTTCGGCATGATAAAAGCCGATGAGTTCGTTCTCGTTCTTGCGGAAGACCGACATCAGCCAGGCGCCGCCATTGTCGAAGGACCCCTTTTCGCCTTTACCAAGGACAGCAATGACCGGTTTTTGCATACTGATGACATCCTGTCCCAAAGTCCGGTAGGTAATGTCTCCGACCCAATACATTTGGTGGTGATCTCCGTCCTGCAAAAATGAAATATGTCCATCCGGGTACCACGGATAAATGGGCACTCCTGGATTTTTGACAATAGTCGGCTCCCCTAACGTAAAAAGAGCGTCCTGCGCGACCAGCACGCGGCCAACCATCAGGATGATGAACCATTTCATGGCGCTATGATTTATTGACATAGACAATTCCCTTTTCCTCTGTTGAATTCATCAAAACAACCTGTCATTTCGAGGGATTTTCCGGTTTTCATTTGATCAGAACGATCTTGCTGAACCGAATAGAATCCATGGATTTCAATGTACAGACATAAATACCTGACGGCAATTCCTGCGCATCGAAATTGACTTTATGTAGACCGGCTGTTTGAAAGCCATTGACCAGAGAAACAAGTTGTCGACCTGTGATATCCGACACCGCCAACTCGACTCTGCCGGTCTTTTCCACATGATAGCTGATGGTGGTTGTTGAATTAAATGGATTCGGATAATTTGACAGTCGGAAATCATCAGGGATGCCTTCATTCTCCTCATCTACTGCGGTTGTGGGGGTCACCTTGACATTTTTCACCGCCAGGCTGGTGTAGGGACGTCCCCCATTCAGCGGATCAATATCCACATGAGCCACCAAATTGTTGACGGCATCGACTGGGTTCATCAACGAATAACGTGACGCGATGACGATTTCTGATTTTTTAGGCGGTTTGACAGAGACCGAATAAGCCTGTTTGGCCACATTGAGATCGATGGTCACGGCAAAGCGGGCATCATATTCATATTCAACCGCCGCATCGGCGCGAAAACCTGACGCGTCCGCCACTTTGATGGTTCCATCGGGATGAAACTGAATGGCGCCAACAAGATCCTCCATTTTTAAAGCTTTATTCTTGGAGAATCCGACAATCCCATTAAAGGCGCTGTCCGGATAAACATCGAATTTTAAAACCGCCGCGTCCTCGATATTTAGAAATGTGTTGTTTTGCCAAAAGGGTCCCTCCTCCACAACAGAGACAGAATCCAGCCAGAGGCTGGACTGTGATGTGCCGCCGATGAAAAAATTGAGCTGGGTCGTGCCGTCAGTTGTATCGCAGTCGAATACAAAAGGGCCGAGTCCTTCAAATTCCAAAACTTCAGGGGTTTGCTGATAATAAATCGGCCACGGATCGTTGGGACTGCGGACAGTGAAATGAACGGTGTAGGGAGCTTGAGGCGATTCATACCCGGCCATAAAACGAATATAGTATTTTGCTTTTTGCTGTATGGGACAGTTGTAACTAAATTGGATATACCAGTCCAAAGCACCGCCCGATTCGATTTCAAATTTGGCGGAATTGGCGCCGGATAAAAGTCCCGCATTGTCAATTGATTTGGTATAAATGATGTCGTTCGAGTATTTCCATTCCATCCAGCCGGTAAAGGCGTCGAATTCACCATTTTTGATCAGATCTCTGGCATTTGCATTCAAAACGACCATTATCAAGATGACAGCAGCAAGCATCAGTGTCGATTTCATGTTAATTCTCCTCTTTTGATTCAATTGTTTGAATGGCTATGGATTTACCTTTTATTTTGAAATGAAAAAGTTCATTGCCGATCGACGCAGCTTTTCTGAAAAAATATATCATCAACCAGCCTGCAAATTTCATCAATGAGTCACTTTGATGATGGCGGCCATATATTCATCCGGGAATTCCACCTGCAGCGCATTTTTCCCTTTCGCGACTTTAATGCCCAGGTCTTGAGGATAGATCAGTTCGACGCCGACATAATTCATCGGGATGATCACTCTTTTTTCACCCTGCAACCGCCACACGGCCACGTAATCCTGATTCCCGTGGCGCAGACCCACGGCAACCGGATTGACTTCATCCGCCATGGCGGGCATACCCAACGGGAAGAACGGATGTGCCGTGGGGATGAAAGACGCCAGGAGGGTCTTATAGACAGTAATGCCTTTTCTGACCTGATCATAGCTTGCCGGAGATAATTGTGACAGATTGCCGCTTTGATGAATTCGGCACATCATGGCATTGACCATATTAAACGCCGCTTCTTTGGGATCGGCTGCGGCCAGGGGATATGACCATACTGCCAATTGTTCGGGAACCACGGCTGCCAGAGCCCCGACCACAATCGCCGGATATTTTTTGTAATCCGTCTGGTCACTGGATGACTGCAGCTGGGTTTGTGACAGCATGGCATAATCCATTCTGCAGCCGCCGCTGCCGCAATTTTCGATCACCAGCTGCGGATATCGATCACTACAGCTGCCATACCACTGCACCACCGCACGGTTATGCTGCAGCAGTCCCTGACCCGGACTGTCGGCCAGGATTTCCGTGCCCCAAACCGTGTTGTTATAATCCATCTTGATATAACCCGCGCCATACTCGCTCACCAGCCGATCAACAACCGAATCGGCGAAACGCACCACCTCCGGATTCCTGAAATCCAGGAGATAACGGCCGTTATCGATGACCCGCTGTCCGTGACGGCAGAAGAACCAATCATCCGGCTTGTCTTTCAACGGCGATTTGATGCCGACCACTTCGGGCTCCAACCATAATCCCGGTATCATGCCCTTGTCCCTGATCGCAGCCATCAGGGATTTCAGTCCACCGGGGAAACGGCTTTGCGAAGGCTGCCACAGTCCGACAGCATCCCACCAGCTCTCATTCAATTCCGCATACCACCCGGCGTCAATGACAAAATAATCGCATCCGGCACGGGAAGCCGCCTCGATCAACGGCAGTTCCTTTTCGGTGGTGGGATTTCCCTCGAGACAATTCATATAGTCGTTAAAAATGACCGGGCAGGCTTGATAACCCTCATGCGGCTTGATGATCACATCGCGGCGATAGCGCGTCAGCGCTGCAACTGCGGCATCGAATCCGCCGGAGACGCAACCCAGGGCGACGGGGACGGTTTGATAGGATTCGCCCGGCATTAATTGTTTCCATGCTCGACTGTGGTCTTCGTCCGGACCGCCCAGATAGAGGTAGGTGCTTTGAGGAGCGCTCCAACTGCTGGCGTTCGACATTTCCCAATGCCATGATCCGTTGTGCTCGATTTGCCAGAACCAGGTTATTCCCGCTTTGACATGCTCGATCATCGCCATCGGCAGGTATTGAATCGTTGACCAGGAACCGAGATTGGACATAAAAATCCCGTTCAAGTTGAATGCGTCGTTATCATTCCATCCCAAATCCGATGGTCGGGCGGTTTTCCACTGCGCCTCCTGTTTCCAGCTGTTGTAGGCGTAATGGATGCGGATATTCTCATCCGGGGAGCCCGGCATGATATTGCTGTAATTATGCAGCACCGCCGAACTCACATATTCAATGCCCACCGCTTCTTCCCCTTCATTAATGACCCGCGTGTAACGGCGAATGGTGGGAGAGGCGCGATGAAATTCGTAAAAAGATTCGACGCGAAGGTTGCGCACGGGATCGCGTTGCACCAGAATAACCTGCAGGCCGGTCGGTATGGGATTCTCAATTTTATCGACGAATAAAAGTCTGCTGCCCGCCAGTCCGCCGGTCAGTTTACTGCCGTGATGAGCATTGCGGTTTTCCCCGGTGAGGTGGATGAACACCTCGTTTCCGGCGCTCTCCTCCACCGGCGCGGGCTCAATGGTGCGAGCATAATCACCGGGGAGCATCGTCAGAAGGCGCAAACGATTGTGATCAAAAAAACCGAAATCCAACTTGAGCGCTTTATACTGCAGCGTCAGAACACGACTGCCGTCGCTTTGAGGCAGTCCCACAACCGGCTGTCCGAGAGCCGCCATCATACCGATCCAAATGCACAATCTGATCTGTTTCTTCATTGCCGCCTCATCGTTCAATGGTTAATAAATGACGAAAAATCTGTCTTTGATTCCTATTCCAAAAAATGCAATGATACCGGACTCACGCCAGATTGTCCTGTTTTCTAAAGCGGCTTGGTCAATCTCGCCAGATCATTTCCGTCCTGGTCCTGAAAGATCACTTGACACTGCCATCCCGCTGACTCTGACTGTTCCTGCAAAGTTCCGCTGTCCACCTGCAGGGGTTTTCAAAGGTATCTTCTCACTCTTGATTTATACATTTTATATTCTTCACCAAATCTCTGTTCGAGAAACCGTTCTTCACCCAGAATAATAAAGTGATAGACGATCGTGCTGTACATTCCCAATATAATCGTAATGACATTGACATTATTCAAGATCGCAGATAGGGTTATGCAAAATAATCCCAGATAGATCGGGTTTCTGCTCAAGCGATAAATTCCTTTGGTCTTGAATTTTGTTGATTCCACCGGCAGGCCGAATCGTGTCGATTTCCCAAGATGCCCAAGACCGAGCAGGGCCCATCCCATTCCCACGGCCAACAAAATCAGCGATGGTATTTCAAGTGCGGCGATTTGTATCCCATGAATCGTGGGAATATGCAACAGATTTAAAGCCAGCATCGTCCAGACCATATAGCCGCTTATTTTACCGCTGAAAAATAAAAAAGGATTAATGGCCGGTTTGCCCATGATATTCATGATTCTGATCTCCTTCCTCGTTAATATATCATTTTCAAACGAAGAAAACAATCAGCGGCTGAGAGTTAAGGTTAATCTTGGCGATTCTTTGCGGCTGCGTTTTTGCGTGCATCGTTTCCAGTTCGTCAACGGAGCTGCGTATAGATCTGCGTGAAGGTGCGGATGCATAGGTTACCATGACTGAGGTATTACATCAATTCTGCGAAATTGTTTGTTTGATTCGCCTGAATCAATTACATTGGTGCAGCAGCCGCGACAGGCCTGCCATTTGACAGCCGGTTTCAAAACCTGGAGGCATTCAATGCATAAACGATGGCTTTATGTTTGCAGTGTGTTGTTTCTGTGCTGCACCAGCGACAAATCCCCTTATCTTCCCTCCGCCGAACAGCCGGTCTTTTCTTACGGCAATTCATTCGGCTATTGCATGGGGTATTGTTACAGCACCTTGACCATTACGTCGGGGAAAGCCGTACTCGTCAAATCGTCCAGGAATGCGCTGCCCGACCGGGAATGGAGCGAGAATCTCGCCGCAGGAGAATGGGCGCAACTGGTGAAATCGTTTCGCTGGACGGAGTTTCAGAGTCTGCCGGACACATTGGGTTGCCCGGACTGTGCCGACGGCGGCGCCGAATGGATTCAGGCCGCCTATCCAACCGAAAAAAAACGCGTGACTTTTGAATATGGTGATGATTTGCCGGGATTCACTGACCTGCTCAGCCTGCTGCGTCAAATATTTACTCGATTGGATGCAAAGCTTGACGAGGGGAATGTCGTCGTAACCTTGAATTGAGGTCTGCATATGAAACGTCTGATTCTTATGGGGATGATATTGGGAACCGTATCTCTCTATTCACAGCACCCGAATACCAACATGAGCGGTCTCGCCGACGAAATTGAGCGGACGCTGGTGGATAACGAATTGAAGAGCTGGTATCCCCGCACGATCGACGAACAATTCGGCGGTTTCCTCACCAACTTTGACGCCCTGTGGCAACCCGGAGAAACACAGGACAAGATGATCGTCACCCAGGCGCGACATGTATGGACCACCGCCAAAGCGGCGCAGCTCTATCCCGATGTCCCCATTTACCGCACCGCCGCCAATGCAGGATTTCGTTTTCTGGCTGAATACATGTGGGATCATGAATTCGGCGGCTTTTATCAAATGCGCACGCGCCAGGGCGGTCCGCTGACCGACGGCTATCGCGATGAAAAGCGGGTTTACGGCAACGCCTTTGGATTATACGCTGCAGCCGCCTATTACGAGCTGACTCGTGATCCGCAGGCGTTGGATTTCGCGCAGCAGATCTTTCATTGGATAGAAGCCACCGCCTATGATCGGCAAAACGGCGGCTATTTCCAATTCATCAGCCGTGAAGGAAGAACGTTTGGCAAGGGATATCCTTCGACAGCCGGCGATTCGCTGCAATTCGGCTACAAGGATCAAAATCCAACCATCCATTTGCTCGAAGCTTACAGCGAATTGTATCGCGTCTGGCCGGACTCATTGCTGCGTCAGCGCCTGACCGAACTGCTGCTGCTCGTCCGCGACAAAATCACCCAGCCGCGGGGGACTATGCGGTTATTTTTCACCGCGGACTGGCGTCCCATCTCGCTGCAGGACTCTTCCGAGACGTTTATCCGCAAAAACTACGGTTTGGATCATGTCTCGTTCGGACATGATATTGAAACCGGATATTTATTGCTGGAGGCCTCTGCAGCGCTCGGATGGCATGACGATGAAAGAACAGCAGCTGTCGCCAAATTGCTGGTCGATCATGCGTTGACATACGGATGGGACAATCGGGTCGGCGGAATCTATCATGCCGGATATTATTTCAAAGGAGAGCGAGAACCACGGATCATCCGCGACGACAAGGACTGGTGGTCGCAGGCGGAAGCCCTCAATTCATTGCTGATGATGTCGCAGCTCTATCCGGACGAGGAAAAGTATCACCAGGCTTTTCTTCGCCAATGGGAGTACATCAAAACCTATGTCATTGATTGGGAGCATGGCGGCTGGTATTCCCTCGGACTCGATACGCGTCCGCAGTCGCGCGACGACATGAAAGCCCATAGCTGGAAGGGTTCCTATCACACCAGTCGGGCGTTGATGAACGTCGTCAAAATGCTCAGAGAGGGACGGCTATTCGAGACGCACTGAGGGGGCCCCAAAAAAAAGGCGTTCAGAACCTGAACGCCTTTTTCGAGGAGGAAACAAGAGAAGGGCTAATTCCATTTTTGATAATCGTCGCGATCGTCATCGGATTCTTCGATCCGCGACTTTATATCATATTTTTTAATTTTAATGTGCAGATTCTGGCGCGGTATCTGGGCGATGCGGGCGGCTTGGGAGATGTTGCCGTTGCTGCGACGCAGCAGATCGACGATATATTCGCGTTCAAATAGAGTTTTGGCGCCTGCGTAGGGCAAAAACTGATCGCTCTCCTGTGTCCATGACGGCGCCGGTAGCACTAATTCAGCCGGCAATTCATCAATGCCGATCCAGTCGGAATCTGAGAGGGCGACAATGCGCTCGATCACATTTTCCAATTCGCGCACATTGCCCGGCCATGAATAGCGCGTCAATAGATTGATCGTTTCCGGTTTGAGATAGAGACCCAGGCGATTGTGTTTCTGCATGAACTTGCGCAGAAAATGACGAGTCAGTAGGGAAATGTCTTCTTTACGTTCGCGCAGGGGTGGAATTTCCAGCGTGATCACATTCAGTCGATAATAGAGATCTTCGCGGAACTTGCCCTGTTCTACCAGTTTTTTCAGATTTTTATTCGTTGCCGCAATGATGCGCGCGTGTGAAGCCCGCGGTTCGCTCTCACCGATGCGATAATAGAGGCCGTCCTGCAGGACGCGCAGGAGCTTGACCTGCATGGTCATGCTGACTTCGCCGATTTCATCCAAAAAGAGCGTGCCGTTATCCGCCATTTCAAAAAAACCTTTTTGGTTTTTATAAGCGCCGGTGAAAGCCCCTTTCTCATGTCCAAAGAGCGCGCTCTCCAGCAATGACTCGGGTATTCCGGCTGCATGAACCGGCACAAAATGTTCGAGATGATGCGAACTGTTCTCATGAATCATGCGCGCAACAATCTCTTTGCCCGTTCCGGTTTCACCCAATATGAGAACGGTCGCATCCAGCGGCGCCACCTTGCGGATCATCCATTTGAGCCGTTCTGTTGCATCGCTGTCACCCACCAGCGGATCAAATTTTAATTCGGTCTGCTCTGTGCGATTGTCCACCACACCTCTCCTGTTCATAGCGCCGATTTATTTGATAATACCTGCTTCAAATATTATGCCGTTTCAAGTCACAAATGAGAACAAATACCCGCTCAATAGTTCATCCCTTAATTCAATATTAATAATATATTTAGAAAATTACCACCTTGTAATTGATAAAGTATTTAGTAAGCCGGTTAAAAGTGTGGAGTTCAAGCCACACTCGTTTCATTTTTTGTCACTCAATTGCAACTCTGTAATTTTCAGCAGACTTGACAATGGAAAGGATTGTTTTTATATTGGCGTAATCAGAGGATCATTTATGAAATTGCTCCACGTTTCCGATACTCATCTGGGATATTCTGAATACACCAAAATCGATCCGGTGACCGGACTCAATCAACGCGAACAGGATGTTTACAATGCCTGGAAGCAGGTGATTGACGCTGTCTTTATGCATCATCCCGACGTGGTGATTCATGCGGGCGACTTGTTTCATACGCCGCGACCCAGCAACCGTGCGATCCGCATCGCACTCGAAGGCATTCAAAAGATCAGCAGCGCGGGAATTCCGCTGGTTTTGATCTCGGGCAATCATGAAACGCCGCGGATTCGGGCCACAGGTTCCATCTTTGAATCGCTCGCCCTTTTTCCTCATGTCTATGCAGCCTTTTCCAGCCGTTTGGAAACCTTTTCCATCGAGGATGTCACCTTTTTTGCCCTCCCCCATTGTTCACTCACCGAGGAGTTGGAAAAGGCCATTGAGGAGTTGAAAAGCGCAAAACAAAAGAACGCCGGCCCTCATGTGCTGGTCAGCCATGGGGCTTGGAGCGGCAAAGCCTCCTACAGCATGGGCGAATTCAATGAACAGCGTCTGCCGGATTTCGAAAAGATCACCGGTTCTCCTTTCGCTTATGTCGCGCTCGGCCATTATCACAGACATGTGCAGATCAGATCAAACATCGCCTATTCCAGTTCAACTGAAAGAACCAGTTTCAATGAATACAATGCCCCCTGCGGATATTTGACGGTTGACTTGGATTCTCATCAATCCGTCTATCATGAAATTGAATCACGCCCCATGATCAAGGCGCCGACGATCGACTGCACGGATTTAACTGTGCAGAACATCTATGATCGTCTGCAGGAATTCCAAAAAAGTGTGACCGACGGTGCGATGGTGCAGGTTTCGCTGAGTGAAATCGATACCGAGACTTTTCTCCGTCTGGAGAGCCGGGTGATCGATGAAATTTTTCCCAATGTGCTGATCCTCGAAAAACAATTTTATCGCAAATGCGACCCGGGGAAGACCGCCTTCGCCTCAGCGGCGATTGAAGCGTTGCCGGTCGAGTTTGAGCGCTTTATTGAAGGACTCGACGATGCACAGATCGATAAAAAGCGATTACGGGAAATGGGAACGCAATATCT
>RPQV01000058.1 GCA_003818595.1 Calditrichota bacterium | reverse complement strand
GCCTGTTCCTGGCCGGGATCGATTTGCAAAATGGAATCCGCCAGCAGAACAACCATCTCCCAATTGCCGCGATTTAAATTTTCCTGGGCTTTTTCCAACAGTGAAGCGGAGGCGCTTGAAGGTAGTGACAACCGGGCGAGGTATTGTTGTGCTTTCGTGTGATTGGGAGAGATGCGAACAACAGTTAAAAACGCGCTTCGCGCCTGATCAATATTCCCACTGTCAAAGGCTGCAACACCCCGATCAAAATAGAGTTTGATATATTCCTCCATTTTTTGCTTCAATTGGGCTGTTTTTTCCATGGCTAAAGGATGATCGGATTGTATTGCGAGAATTTCCTGATATTTGTCTAATGCGCTCTTCCACACACCGTTCTGCTCTTTGTTCTGTGCCTCGATCAGAAGGTCGTTGATGCGATCATTATTTTGTGCTTTTTGTTGCTTTATCCGATAAAGATAGGAAATTGCATCCTGATAATCAGGTACAATGGCCAATGCTTTTTGAAAGGCTTCCTCGGCCAACAACAGCTTGCGTTGACTGTAATAGCCCAAGCCGGTATAATAGTATTGTTCCGCCTGTTGGTTGGCGTAATCGCTGATCTTTTTAAGATAAGTATTTGCCCCAAAATGCTCAGGCTTTACCAGGAGAATTGATTCGAAAACTTCCCGCGCCCGTTTAAAATCGCCCTCATCATACAAGCGCACGCCTTGAAGATACCAGCGTTCAGAATCCATGTTGACTTTGGGACGAATCATTGCAATGGCATTTCGGGCTGCCTCATTATTGGGATCAATTTTCAAGACGCGCAGATATAGAGCAGCGGCATGAATAAATTGATGCCTGGATTGATGACGCAATGCAGACTGGAGGAGGGAATCAATTTTATTGTCTTCGGCAAAGATCGTAGAAGCAAGATGGCGATAAAGAGCAGCTGACTTGGCATGGTTTTCATTATAAACTAAAGCCGTTTTTACATATTCCAATGCCTGGCGTTTATCTTTACGCCGGATGGCCTCCTTTGCTTTGGAGTAGTTTGTTTCGGCCGTCGTTTTCTCATCCGTTCCGATCCGTACCGAGGAAGTGAACATGATTTTTTGCCGAGCGCCATCATAGGCCAAGTCAAACAAAATGTTATCCCATTGGCAATTGATTCCGAATGAAAAAAGTCGGATTTTGAAATCCTGCAATCCGGCGGAGATGGACAGGTTGCGAAAAGGGCTCCAGCTCAATCCCCAATGATCACTATCCTTGGCGGAACGAAAGTGATGCGAAAGGAATAGTGTCGGTCCACTAGGCAGCAGACGATAAGAAGCACCGAGACGAAGCGCATGATCGGTTCTGATGTTCCCAAGTTGAATGTTGTGAACCCCAAGTCCAATCGACAATCGATTACAAACGGCGGGGGAACCTGAAAACGAGGATGACGAAAAAGGCTGCCATAATGATTTTTGCGGCTTGAATAGAAATCCGAATCCGATGGTCGGCCACAATTTATCCGGATGATCAGCCAGTCCTGCATTGAAACCTGCATAAAGACCACCCCGGATATGATAACCCCAGCCGCCGGCATACCAAAGTGTCTTCGCATCGGGTGATTCCAATTGTGAAAATGCGACCGCAAAGGCGCCATAGCGGGGAGTAAAATGCTTATAACCCAGGTAGCTGAGAGAATTGATTTCTTTCATTGTCAACGTGATGAGGTGCGAATGGGAGAGTGCCAGAGCTGCGGGATTCCAGTAAAGCGATGTGACATCATAACCTCCAACAACGCCTGAATAACCGATGCTGGTCGAAAATGAGTTGGGTGCAGAGGCAAAGTCATTTGCTGCAGCATTTGCACCGCCCTCCGCGATAATTATTGTCAAAATCAGGAACAAGAGACAGCTGCCCAGGCGAAGCTTCTCACATAATGATCGCATGATCATAATCCACTTCAAAAGTTGCAACAGGTTTGCTGCGTCCTTTAACCCATACGGGATTGAGCTGAATCTTTGGATAATCGCCGTTGAGGAGTGACGAAAGTTCGATCGGTGCGATTATTTGCCCGGGTTGGGCAATAGCGCATAAACGCGAAGCGAGGTTGACGACGTCACCGATGACTGTATAGTCCATGCGATTTTTCGATCCCATGTTTCCCATTACAGCCTGACCGGAATTGATGCCGATACCGACGTTCAGGGTCATGATTCCCAATTCAGCGCGTTTGTGATTGAGCAGGCGAATGGCGCGTTGTATTTCAATGGCCGTCTGCACCGCCCTGTCTTCCTGTTTTTCACCGTCGAATATCGCCATGACCTGATCCCCCATATATTTATCGACAACACCCTGATTTTTTTCAATGATCTGAGCCTGAACATCCAGATAAATGTTGATCAGATTAACAATTTCTCTCGCACTCAAGCGCTCGGTTAAATTGGAAAAGTTACGAATATCGGAAAAAAGCAGAGTGACGTTTCGGCTTTCACCTTCCATGGGCAATCCATGGGCATAGCGATCGCGAATCATTTTGATGGTGTACTTGGAAACGAATTTCTGCATGTAAAGCTTTTCGTGAAGATGTTTGATCATGGCGTTAAATTCGCGTGCAAGCTGCCCCAGTTCATCATTGGACAATATCGGAATTTCACTCTTCAGATCGCCTTCGCTGATCCGTTGAACGCCCCGTCCCAATTCTTCGATTTGCCGAGTGATTCGATGAGCGACGAAATAGATGAGAATAAACGAGATGACGGTGATTGCCAAGGTCGCATAAAGAACCGCCTGCGTGGCTTTCTTCACCGGCGCCATAATTATACTGCGGGCAAAACCAAGGGTCGCTACACCCAGATACACCGTCTCGCCTGATCCGCGACGTGCATAAATAGGATGAATATGTTCAATGAGATCGCCCTGTTCACGGATATATTTTGTTTTTAATTGGGCATAAAACAAACTGTCTTCAGCGGAGACTTGCGAATTCAGCAGGGCATTATTGGAATGCGCGATAACGCGTCCGTCGCGTCCGACGACCTGAGAATATTCAAGCCCGTCAATTCCCTCAATGAATACTTCAAGTATGGCCTCTCGGATCACTCCAAGCGGGGCGCTGCGGGCGTTCGCGTCCAGCTCATTTTTATAATAGATCAACAGATCGTCTTTAATGTTTTGGGAAACGTGCTGCAAAGACAATTCGCAACTTTGTGCCAATCTTTCGGTCAAAAGTCGCTTGCCGTTTTGAATGAGCGTAAAAGAAAGAATGGATATCAGTCCGATGACTAAAATGCCGAATATTATAATGAGCTTATTGCGGATGGGGAGAGACGCAAATCTCCATTTGATTTTGCTTTTGATTCCACGAAATCCGCCCGTTTGGGGTAGAATTTGGCCATTAGTGCCATTGACTGTAGAGGTGGATTTGACGGATGATGATGCGGTTGCTTTGTTCGTTTGTTTTCTGCCTGACGAGGCTTTCATTCCGGTATCCAAATTGCCAGTTTATTTCCTCTTATGAATATGAATTGACCCATCAATTAAATTTACAAAAATGAAGCCTTTTATCAAAATGCTTATATCGCCGGCATCGATACCCGTGTATCGTTTGTAAGGGTGCTATTCAACAATCACTATTTCTTCAACTTGGAATGGTCCGGAGTGAGTTTCGGAGACCGTACTCGTTGATCTCTTCTGCAACCAGAAAACCGCATAAATCAGGATTATGACAATGACCAATAATCGAATGGGACTTGATTTTTGAACTGATCGCTGATGGCGAATATGTCGGAATTTCACCCGCGGTTTTCCATCATTTTCTTCGGCTTCCGGATGATAGTAGCGGGTTTGGAATTTGAATTCTCGAGGTTGTTGAAGCTTGAAAAGCGCCATCTCTTTACCTCGCTTTATTGAACTTCTGTCTTGATCAACATCATGCAAAATCGATTCATCAGGTCATATATTCGCGCACGTGAACTCGGGGCTTGGTTGATAGATAAGCTGAAAATCCATTCTTCTCCATTAACAGCGTCAATATAACCTGATAATGCATAAACGCCTTCAAGAGTTCCGGTTTTTGCATGAACTCTGCCGCGGCACGTGGCGTCGCCGAGACGGTGCGAAAGTGTGCCATCTTTTCCGGAAATCGGCAGCGAGCAGTAAAAGGCACTGTCCGCACGCATCACATATAATAACTTGATAAAGGAGTCGGGTGTCAGGTAACTTTTTCGGGAAAGACCCGAACCATCGACAAGCGATACACCCTCCATGGGTATTCCGTTCTTTCTGCACCACGACTCAATCGCTGCGACACCCGATTCAGCCGTCCCGCGCCCGTAAAGTTCATAGCCCAATGTTTTCAAAAGGGATTCCGCAGCAAGATTATTGCTGTTCTTGTTGATCTCCCAAACGATATCTGCCAAGGGTGCCGATTCATGAATAAAAAAGGGAGCATAACTGGCGTAATGAAAACCGTAAAGCTCATCGATATCAAATATGTCGCAATCGACTTCAATTCCTGATGCGGTCAGAGCGCAACGAAGCACATCAACCGTGTGCAATGTCGGGTTGAGGACTGTCACCGTGCGTTGATCACCCGGATGTTTAATGGGGAACTGGCCTTCGAGCGTGATTCGTTCACTGCCGCGTGTTCGAAAAACCTGAAAATGGGCAGAAGCTGTATCGGAAACCGTGACACAACGGTTATCAATCAATGCACGACGAACTGCAGGAATCAGACGGACGTTGCATCTCTCTCCGACAGCTTTTGCCGGAGTCACCAGTACTCCCAAACAATTCTGATTCACCGACAATCCGCCGATTGGGGCAGAATAGGAATAGAGTTCGTTTTCCCACCCCCAACCCCAGCCGAGAGCTTGCTCGTCAAAAACATTGTCATCGCCGATGAGGCGGCCTTGAATTTTCTTGATTCCCTGCGCTTTGAGTTGTGCAGCCAGACGATTGAAACTGGTGGAATCAGACCTGCCTTCATACCAAGTAAGTGTTGGATCTCCATCGCCCTTGACCACCAGATCACCGGTGAAACAGCCGTCTTTAGATTTTCCATGCAGATAGACTTGAGTTTGAAATGTAAAGTCTTCGCCCAAGGTCTGTAGAGCGACGGCAGTAGTGAATAATTTCATGGTCGATGCGGGCAAGAAAGATTTATCCGCATTGAATGAGTAGACCGAGGTATTGGATTTTTGCGAATAAACGGCTGCTCCAATATGAGCGTGCCGCAATAACGGCGTCGATATCAACGAATCCAAAGCTGCAGCCAATTTTGGTGAGGGAGATAATTCGGTCGTGACTTCTCGGCTCAAATCCGCAGACAGCAGTACGGTCGGTAAAATAAAATATAGTATACTCTTTTTAAGCATTTACATAACCTCTTCCCGTCAACACAGTTGCAAAAGTAATTAAAAAGGAGCACTATTCCAAGAACTTTATATCAAGAATTGTGCCCAAAGGAAAAAAAACTTTTAACTATGGGAATATGTGCTTACATTTGTGGGCTGATAATTCTGAATGTGATCAAATGGGAGTGTGTGTGAAAGTCGAAAAAGAGTTTAGCCGTCTTGTTGGAATTATGGCCAAATTGCGCAGTGAAAATGGTTGTCCTTGGGACAAGGAGCAGAACCATCGTTCCCTACGGCAACACCTGATCGAGGAGACCTATGAGGTGATCGAAGCTATTGATGAAAATAAATATGATCATCTCGCCGGAGAATTGGGCGATCTTCTCCTCCAGATTGTCTTCCACGCACAATTGGCTCAGGAGGCCGGCTTGTTTTCGATCGATGATGTAGTCGAGTCAATCAACCAAAAACTTGTCCGTCGTCACCCTCATGTATTTGGTGATGAAATTATACGAACTTCCCAGGAGCAAATTGTCGCTTGGGAAAAGAGTAAACTGAAAAAGGAAGGGAAAAAATCAGCGGTTGACGGAGTTCCCAAAGAGCTCCCTGCGTTGTTGCGCGCCTATCGGTTGCAGGGGAAAGCTGCTGCTGTGGGATTCGACTGGCCTGATCTTTTGCCTGTGTGGGGTAAGCTGGCTGAAGAGACTCTAGAACTAAAAGAAGCTTTGGACGCAGGTACAGAAGATGATATTGAGGAAGAGTTGGGAGATCTGTTGTTCACTGTAGTCAATATCTCACGATTTATCAAGGTCAATCCGGAAGATGCGTTAAGAAGAACAATAGAAAAATTTGAACGTCGTTTCAAACAGGTCGAAGCCGAGTTTAATGCTGCAGGCCGTTCACTGTCCGATGTTTCTCTACAGGAAATGGACCTCGTTTGGGATAAAATCAAAGAACTGGAACATTAGCTCTATTGACCGGCGACGAGTTGCCGGCCTGGTGATTGAAAAAGGGGATATAACTGATCATAAAGCTCAAACAATCCCTGCGGCAGTACTTTCGTATGACCAAAGATGGGCATAAAGTTGGTGTCGCCATTCCAACGTGGGACGATGTGAAAATGCAGGTGATCGTCAATCCCTGCTCCCGCTGTTTTCCCCAGGTTCATTCCGATATTCAATCCATCAGACCTTAAAAAGTCGGTGAGGATTTTGCTGCTCTCGGCGAGAAACTCCATCATCTCGCGCTGCTCTGCCGCAGTTAATTCATAAAGGCGCGAAACGTGGCGATAGGGTACAATCATCAAATGCCCATTGTTGTAGGGGTAATAATTCAAGATGATAAAACTCTGCTGTCCGCGTCTGATGATGAGATGGTCACGATCTTTACTCTCAGCCGGCTTGCTGCAAAAAATGCATCCTTCCGCTTTTGGAGCCAGAATGTATTCCATACGCCAAGGCGCCCAAAGATATTCCATAATTTTCCTCTGAGGTCCACGTTTAAATGATTCGAAATTATCGTTGGATTGAAGTGATCTCGCCCGAGGGTTTGTAATGCGCGGCGGCCGCGATCAACGTTTGCAGGATTCTTCTCAATCAGGCATTGAGTAAAACGCGAATCGGGCCTTCTGATCAGATATATGGAAGGGGGTGCAGCCGATGCCGCACCCCCGCATGATCACTTGGAGCTTCTCAGGCTTCCGGTTTCGATTCTGCGATGACCTTGCTTTCCAGTTCTTTGGGTACCGGATCATAATGCGAAAATTTCCGCGTATGCGTCGCCCTTCCGCCCGTCATTGAACGCAAAGTGGTGGCATAATTGTGCAATTCTGCCAGCGGTACCTGCGCTCGCACCAACTGAAATCTGCCCTGCGATTCCATGCCCGCGATTTTTCCTCGTCGACTGGAGAGATCTCCCATGACGTCGCCCATGCTCTCCTCAGGACATTTGACGACAATGTCATAGATCGGTTCAAGCAATATTGGCCTTGCCTTTTGGATCGCCATTTTAAAGACCTCGCGGCCGGCAATTTGAAACGCAATATCTTTTGAATCCACCGGGTGTTCTTTTCCATCATAGACAATCGCTTTTATGTCCACAATTTTATAACCTGCAACCGCACCTTCGACCAAAATTTGTTTAACCCCCTTTTCAATCGAGGGGATATAGACTGAAGAGACTGCACCGCCGACCACTTCGCTCGCAAACTCAAACCCGCTGCCGCGGGGAAGAGGTTCCACCCTCATCCAAACCTCAGCAAATTGTCCGGCACCTCCGGATTGTTTCTTGTGACGATATTTTTCGTCGCCTTTGGCGGTGATGGTTTCACGGTAAGGAATTTTGGGTTTTTTCTGATCCACTTCCACACCGAACCGTTCTTTCAATCGCTGCATTATAATGGTCAAATGGAGCTCGCCCAAGCCGGATACGACGGTCTGCTTCAGTTCCGGATCCTGAATGTGAGTAAAACTGGGATCGATTTCGTGCATGATATGCAATCCGTTTGAAATCTTTTCTTCATCGCCTTTGCTTTTGGGAGACACAGCCACCTGAACGACGGGTTCGGCAAAAGTAATGGGGGCGAATTTAACCAATCGTTTCTTGACAGCCAAGGTGTCACCGGTATGGGTGTCTTTTAGTTTTACCAAGGCGCCGATGTCTCCCGCCCTCAGGACATTGATTTCCTTGCGCGTCTTACCCGCAAGAGTATAAATCTGACCAATCTTTTCATTCGTCCTACGAGTGGTGTTGACAACCTCATCTCCGGATTTCAGTGATCCTGAATAGAGGCGGATCAGTGATAATTCGCCCACATGCATTTCAGCAATTGTCTTGAATGCAAAGGCGCAAAACTCTCCATGTTCATCACAAGCAATTTGTATCTCTTTGCCGGCGTCATCGAATGCCGGATAAGGTGAACGAGAGGCCGGCGAGGGCCCATATTCGCAGATAAAATCAAGCATGTTCTGTACACCCACGTTTTTCGACGCCGAGCCGCAGAAAACAGGGAACAAGCTGCGATTGACGATACCTGCGCGCAGTCCAACAGCCATGTCGTTTTCGCTCAATTCGCCGGCTTCAAAATATTTTTCCAAAATGGTGTCGTCACATTCGGCGATTTTTTCAATCAATTCGGTATGCAACGTCTCAACCTGATCTGTTAATTCAGCCGGTACATCTTCTTCCTTAAATTTTCCGCTCGTGTCTTCCATAAATGTGATTTTTTTCTTATGCAGAAGGTCGATGATGCTGTTCAAACCCTCACCTTGATTGACAGGCAGAATAAAGGGGACGACGTTGTTGCCATAGGCTTGTTTAATGGATGTCAGTGCATCATCAAATCGGGCATGTTCACGATCAAGCAGGTTGATAAAAAACAAGCGCGGCGTTTGATACTCTTCTAATATTTCAACTGCCATATCACTGCCGACTTCAACGCCGTTGACGCCGTTGATCAGAACAATACCAAGATCAGCGACTCGCAGGCCGCAGCGGGCTTCGCCGATAAAGTCTGCATAACCCGGCAGATCAACCAAATTGATTTTATTCTTTTTCCATTCGAATTGAATCAAAGAAGCTCCAATGGAAATTTTGCGTTCAATTTCATCGGAGCGATAATCAGAAATGGTCGTGCCGTCCTCAACCGTTCCAAATCGATTGCTGACGCCGGCTGAGAATGCCATCGCCTCGGATAACGTGGTTTTGCCGATTGATTGATGAGATATCAGGGCGATATTTCTGATATCTTGGGCGCCATATTCTTTCACTGTGATCCTCCTTTAACTGCAGATAATCACCTGCATTTCCTATGGGTTTTAAACTGTTTTTTCACTCTCCGAAACAGCTGACGGTTTGGCAGCTTTGGACGCACTACCCGCTCGCAGGAAACGTTTGAGCACTCGGCCGGTTGGACTTTTCGGCAGCGCGTCAATAAATTCAACATATTTTGGACATTTATATACTGGCAAATAGCTTTGACAATATTCCTGCAGGGCATGAGCGTCCAGTTTTTTATCCTTTTGCGGGACAATGAATGCTTTGACTTCCGATCCATGAATGGGATCTGTTATCGCAATGACCGCAACCTCGGAAACTCCTGGAAAATCAGCCAACACACGCTCGACCTCGCGAGGAAATATTTCAAAGCCGCCTTTAAGAATAATATCGTCTTTGCGTTCCTGGATAAATAGATTGTGTTCGATATCGATGTAGCCGATATCTCCGGTTGCCAGCCAGCCGTTTTGCAGTCTTTTTTGGGATTCTGCAGCCTGACTGTGATAACCCCGCATTAAACTCGGGCTTTTTACAAATATTTCTCCACACTGATTGGGGCGCAAGATGGCGGATGATTCATTGCGGATCTGCACTTCGACGCCCACCAGCGGCAAACCTGCCGATTCCGGTTTTGCTTCCTGGCTGATGCGTGAAGAGGAAACCAGCGGCCCGGCTTCGGTCAATCCATAGGCTTTTAGAATTGTGACGTGATATTTCTTTTCAAAATCCTGCAGGGTTTCAAGCGCAAGAAAACCGCCATAGCTCATGCAGTATTTGAGCGAGGGAATCTCAAGGTCGTCACCCTGAAGCTCGATCAGTGCTCTAAACAGGGCGGGGACCGCCGGCATAAACGTCACCCCGAAAGTCTGAATCGCACGCACGACTTCCAACGGCTGAAATCGTGGGAGAAGTACCAAACCTGCCCCTGCGGTGAAGGAGGCATGCATGATGAGGGTTTGACCCAATGGATGGAAAAGGGGCAGGGCGGCGACCAGGCGATCTTGACCATTGATTCGAAACATTTCAACACAGGTCGAGGAATTGGCCGCAATAGCGTCATGCGAAAGCTCGGCGCCCAAAGCAATATCAGAGATGCCCGAGGTGTAATGAATCACTGCCATGTCGGATTCCTCCAGGTCGACAGCGGGAGGTTCCGGGGAAGAAGATGCTATGATTTGCGTCAGCGACAGGGAGTGACCAGGGATCTTGTCGCCCAAATAAATGATCGTCTTGCACGTCGGCACTCTAGAATATGCCTTGTAGCTGGAAGCATAAAAGCCCTGCCACAAAATAAGCGTTTGAGCTCCAGAGTCTGAAAGCTGGTGGTGAATTTCATCGACATCATGCATAAAATTCAGTGGTACTACAACTGCCCCGAGAGAAAGGATCGCATAATAGCATATGCAGAAATGCGGCACATTGGGCAGCATAATTGCCACCCGGTCTCCTTTCTCAACGCCCAACTGGTGCAGCCCAGAGGCAAGTCGCTGAACTGATTCAAGCAGAACATCATATGAAATTGTTGTCTCTTTAAAAAAAAGAGCCGGCATTTGCGAATGCTTGTGAGCGGAATTGAAAAATTGTGCTGTCAATATCGGCAATTTTTGTCCTGTCTGAGTTCAATCAAAAAATCCAAGATTCTAAAGATAGTTTTTACGTCTGAAAATGTCAAGGAATTTTATTAATTACTGATAAACAGTACATTATGCATGATCCAAATTAATATCTCGATCTGCTCTCCTGAAACATGATTGACCTGAGAAATCAAAGGCGCACAGAGAATTTTTAAATTGACTCAAAAGAGAATCGTGAACTTCATATTTGAAATTAGTCACAACTGAAGCTCATTCTCGAATTTCCACCCTGTTGACGCGGTTAAAGTAATTTTGACGGGTATATGTTGAAAAGCAAATTAATTACTTGAATTTAAAGAGCTAAAATGATTAACTTCAGTGGCTGGAAATGAAAATAATCGGCGAATGAATCTCCATCCGATCAGTTGATCGTGATGCGCGTGGCGCGAAATTTGATGCGTACATGATTTGGGTTCCATTCAATATATGATGATCTTTTTGTTTGGATGATTGATGTGAAGAGAAATAGAATATTAATATTGACGATTACGGTTTCTGTCG
>RPQV01000057.1 GCA_003818595.1 Calditrichota bacterium | reverse complement strand
CGCAGCGTCAGCATTGAGATTGAGCAGTTCCATAATCGCACGAATCGGCGCCTGCAACCAGATTTCCAGACCAGGCTCAGAAAATGCCGAGCGTCGCTCCTGCAGTGTATTGAAAGACAACAGATCAAGTTCCGGAGGAGAGAAAAGCCTTTGATTGCCGGCGAGCATCACCCGCAAGAGTGTCGATCCCGAACGGGGAGGCGATAGCACAAAAATCGCGCGTGGATTCCTGCTCGATGAAGGTTTCGTACGAGGCGCCAGCGGGGTGATGATTCGACGAAATTCTTTAACGTCTTTGGCATCAACTTTTCCGCCCACGCCGTTATCGATAAATCGAGAATCAGCCACTTTCGTGGCCGCCTCTTTCCCGAATCGCTCGCTGACAGCTTGTCCATAATATTCAGCTGCATAGAGCGCAAATTCGGCGATGCGGGGCGCCTTGAAAACAGAGGCGACATGCACATCCTCATGGAGTTCACTCTGCAGACGATTGACCAACATGGCAGCCTTGAGAGAATTTCCGCCGATGTCAAAAAAATGATCGTATACGCCAATGCGTTCCAAACCGAGTATTTCCTGCCAAACGGCAACCAGATAGGTTTCAAGGGCATTGCGCGGGGCGATATATTCACTGCGGCTTAACGATTGATCCATTGCGGGATCGGGCAGAGCTTGTCTATCGACTTTTCCATTGGCATTCAACGGAATGACCTGCATTTTGATAAAAAAGGCGGGGATCATATAGTCGGGAAGCTTTTCCGCCAGAAAAGTACGCATCGCATCGATATCGACATCAGCGTCAGCGGCCGGCACAACATAAGCGGCAAGCTGTTTTTCACCCAGCCTGTTTTCACGGGCCAGCACCACAGCGTCAGCAATGCTGGAATGCTGTTTCACCTGATACTCAATTTCACCGAGTTCGATACGGAAACCACGAATCTTGACCTGTTGATCGATACGCGCCAGAAACTCAACAGCGCCGTCGGGCAGATAGCGTACCAGATCGCCGGTACGATAGAGTCTGTTATCCGGCGTCGAGAATGGATTGGCAACAAACCGTTCCGCATTCAATTCGGGACGGTTGTGATAACCGAGAGCCAGACCATCACCGCCGACAAATAATTCCCCGGGCACACCCGGCGGGCAAATATGGAGATGCTCATCTAAAACATAACAGGTCGAGTTGGCAATGGGTTTGCCAATGGGGATATTATTCGATTTATCGTCAACCCGATGAATCTCATAGCAATTCGAAAAGGTTGTGTTCTCGGTTGGTCCGTAAGCGTTTATTAATGATGGGGGCGGATCATTCTTGAGCACATGTCGGATGGTGGCCGCATCGGCCGCTTCACCGCCGAACATGCAGTATTTGACTGACTTGAATGCCCCGGGAAATTCGCGGGCGATTTGATTGAAATAGGCCACCGTAAGGAACATCGCGCTGATGCGTTGTTCATTTAACTGCTCAACAAATAATCGGGATGACAGCAAGACATCTTTGGGGAAAATCACCAATTTGGCGCCGTTCAACAGCGCTCCCCAGATTTCAAACGTTGCTGCATCAAATGCCGAGTTGGAAACCTGCGCAATGATATGATCCGGCGTCAGATCGACATAATTGGTGTTCTTGACCAGTCGCACGATCGCACGCTGCGGCACCACCACACCCTTGGGCAGACCTGTTGAGCCGGATGTGTAAATAATATAAGCCGGACTCAACGGTGATGCCGAGTCGGACGGATTTCCCGCTTCCTGCATTTCTAGCGATTGTCGTTGATGATCTAAAAGCATCATATTGAACTGCTCGGCAGGCAGTTTATCGATCAACGATGAATGAGTGAGTACGATATGAGCCTTTGTGTCCTGCAACATGAAAGCAAGTCGATGCGCGGGATAGGCCAGATCAAGAGGCACATAGCAGGCGCCCGCTTTGATGACCGCCACGACCGCAATGATCATCTCAACCGAACGTTCCATATATATAGCCACGTTGGAACCTGGAATGACTCCATTGTCCATCAAAAGACGGGACAACCTATTTGCGCGCTCATTCAACTCCTTGTAGGTCACCGCTTCGATTGGATCGGTCACGGCAACTGCGTGGGGGAAAACCGCCGCGGCTTGCTCAAACAGGTGCGCCAAGGTTTTGTCGCGCGGATATTCAGTCTGCGTCGCATTCCAATCATGGATGATCTGCTGCTCTTGTTCAGGGAGTAACAGCGATAACTCTGAAATTCGTTTTGTCGGATTTTCTGCGAGGTGCGAGAGTAAAGTTAAATAATAGGAAGCACACTGTTCCACCGTCGTCTCGCGGAACAATTCGCTATTATATTCGAGCGTTCCCTCTATTTGCTCTCCATCGTCAAGAAGCAGAAAGAGCATATCAAACTTGGAAATTTCAATATCGAAATCATAGAGGTCAATAATTAAAGGATCGAGATTAACCGAACGAAAGGGTGTTCGCTGAAGATCAAACATCACCTGGAAAAGAGGTGATCGACTCAGATCGCGCTGCGGCGCTAAACTTTCAACGATTCGTTCAAACGGTACATCCTGATTCTCAGTTGCCGATAGAATGTGCTGCCTCACCCGTTCAATGAGTTCATCGAACGTCATATCCTGCATGAACTCTGCGCGGAGAACGACAGTATTGACAAAAAAACCGACGATATCTTCAACGTCCTTGCGGTTTCTGTTGGCGATCGGCGCCCCAATACCAAAGTCCTTCTGTTGGGTATACTTGAAGAGAAACAACTGCGTAGCCGCCATCAACAGGTTATACAATGAGGTGTTATGGGCGCGGCTTTGCCGGCGCAAAGCATCGACGACGTGCTGAGGAATTCGAAATTTAATTTGACGGCCTTTATGAGATTGGATGGCCGGCCGCTGAAAATCAGTGATCATGTCCAGATTCGCGGGCATCCCTTGAAGATACTCTTCCCAATAGTCGAGCTGTCGATCCAAATTTTCATCAGTCGCCCGCTTTTCCAGCCACGCGGCATAATCAGCGAACTGAAGTGAGGGTTCACTCAAGGAATCCGCCTGCTGTGCGGCAATTGCCCGGTAGATCATCATGATTTCATTCAATAGTATCCCAATCGTCCAGCCATCGGCTATGATATGGTGAAGATTGAGCATGAGAACAAAATCATCGTGCTGCCGTCTGATCAACGTAGCCGACAATAATGGAGCTTTGGTCAGGTCAAAAGGAGTCAGAGCAATTTGCGTCAAAAGTGATCGGGTTTCCTTTTCCCTTTTATCTTCCGCCACGGTCGTCAAATCGATGATCGTCAGCGGCAACACCGGCGATGGTTCGATGTTTTGTTGCACTTGACCGCTGGGGGATGTCGTATAATAGGAACGCAGAACCTCGTGCCGTTGGACGATTCGTTGAATCGTCTGTTCCATCGCCGCGACATTGAGCATGCCTCTGATACGGACCGCCGAGGGGATTGAATAAAATGCACTGCTGCTGTCCAATTGCTGCAAAAACCACAATCTCTTTTGAGCCGCCGTCATGGGATAAACGCTTTGATCTTCTCGCTTGGGGATCCGTTCCGGTTCCGTTTTCGCGGGAGCTTTGGCGCTCATTTTTTTACGCAGGAGTTCGAGTTGCTCGGGAGTGAGATTCTTAAGTTTATCGACAATATCGCTCATAATAACCACTTAACTGTTCAATTGTTGTTTAATCTGCTCATCAGAAAGCGTCTGCAATTCCATCAACATCGCCTCGAGATCCTCTCCTTGAAAACTCTCGGCCTGAGCTGTCGCAATGGCGCGCGTCAGGCCTTCCACTGTTGGACTTTCAAACAGCTCGCGTAACGACACCTCGACATGAAACACGTCCCGCAATCTCGAAATGACCTGTGTTCCCAGCATCGAATGGCCGCCAAGATCAAAAAAATTGTCATAGACGCCAACGCGCTCAACTCGCAGAACAGCTGAGACAATTTCTGCTATTTTGATCTCTGTTTCCGTGCGTGGAGCGACAAATTCGGCGCGCGCTGTCTGCCGATTCTGATCAGGCGCAGGGAGCGCCCGACGATCAATTTTACCGCTCGGCGCCAGCGGCATGGATTCCAACATCATAAAAACCGAGGGGATCATATAATCGGGCAGGGTTTGACCCAAAAATGCGCGCAACTCTTTGGTTTCGGCTGCAATGTTGTTTTCATGTACATAATAGGCGACAAGATACTTTTCCGCGGAAACATCCGCATAGGCTGAGACGACAACTTCGCATACACCCGGATAACGACTCAGTTCAGCTTCAATCTCTCCCAATTCAATACGATAGCCGCGAATTTTCACTTGAGTATCAACCCGTCCCAAAAACTCGATATCGCCGCGAAAATTATAGCGTACCAAATCACCTGTTCGATACAACCTTTCGCCGTTGCCATGAAAAGGATTAGGGACAAATTTCTCGGCCGTCAAGTCGGGGCGGTGCAGATACCCTCGAGCCAGCGCGAAACCGCCGATGTAAAGTTCACCCGACGCTCCGACGGGAGTCGGATTGCCATGGCTGTCCAGAATATAAAGTGATCGTTCCAGAACTGCAGAACCAATAGGAATTGCGCCTTTATCGAGGTCCACCTGGGTCGATCTGGGGATATCATAGATCGTTGCAGTGATCGTCGTCTCGGTCGGGCCATACGCATTCAGCAATCGTGCCGTACCCAAAGAGCTCGCCTCCCACCCGTGCAGAGAATCACTGGTCATCAAATCGCCGCCAACGATGATGAGTCGCAATTCTGTCTTGACAGCCTTGTGCATGCGCGACCATTCGATCATAAACTGATTCCAGTATGCCGTCGGCAAATTGATCACGGTCAGTTTATGACGCAGAATAATCTGGAACAATTCCTGCGGCGTCCACACCGTCGAGTCGCGCATGACCAGATCAGCGCCGGCGAGCATCGTCGGGAAAATTTGCTCCAATGCCGCATCAAAATTGGTAGAGGCGAACTGCAGAACCCGATCCAGGGATGATAATTGATAAAAATCCCGCATCCCTTGGCAGTGTTGAACGAATGCTGCATGAGGGATCACCACTCCTTTGGGCCTGCCGGTGGATCCGGAGGTATAAATAATATAGGCGCCGTTTTCTCCGACAACGGTTGTCTCGGGCGCCATCTCCGGTAATTGCGAAAGCCGAACTTTTAGGGCATCCAGATTGTATATCGGCGCCTCAGGGTCGGAGATATCTCCTGCCACCGAGGAATGCGATAGAATGAGGGCGGCATGAGAGTCGGCAATCATATACGACAATCTTTCCGTCGGATAGTCGGGATCGAGCGGCAGACAAACGCCTCCTGCTTTGAATACCGCAAGCATTGCGGTGAGCAAATCAAGTGTTCGCGGCAGATGAATGCCGACAATGCTTTCAGAAGTTATGCCGCTCTCCAACAGAAAATGAGCCATTTGATTGGCGCGACGATCGAGATGCACCAAACTGGTTTCCGTTGAACCGCAAAAAATGCGCGCATTCGGATGGCGCTGCGCAGATTCGGCGATCCGTTCATGAATCATATGATCAATATTGACCGTTCGATGGCTCGCGTTGTTGCGATTGACCAACAGCTCATTTTTTTCACCTTCTGACAACAGGGATATCTGCGGGATTTTTACATTGATGTTTTTGCCGATTTCAACCAGCAGATTTCGCAGATGTTCAGCGAGCCGTTCAATGGTGCTTTTTTCAAACAGATCAGTGTTGTAAACGATTTGTCCGTCAATGAGACCATCCTTGGGCTCCATGACAAAGGTCAGATCAAATTTTGCGGTCGGTGTGTGCAAGGGTTGCGGCGTCAGCACGACATTTGCCATATTCAGCGACTGCGACGGCGCATTCTGCATGACAAACATCACTTGAAAGAAAGGTGGACGGCTGGTATCGCGCTCCGGTTTAAGTTCTTCGACCAGCATTTCAAAGGGGATATCCTGATGTGCAAAGGCGCCGACTGCATTGCCTTTAACACGTTGAAGGAGGCCGGCAAATGTCGGCATGCCGGAAAGATCGCCGCGCATGACCAGGGTATTGACAAAAACACCCAACATCGATTCGACCTCACTGCGATTGCGATTGGCAATGGGAGTACCAATGCGGATGTCCTCCTGTCCCGTATACTTGAACAAAAGCACATCGAGAGCTGTGAGCAGGGTCATGAACAAGGTGGCATCTTGTTGTCTGCTTGCCGTTTCGAGCGCACGAACCGTGGTTCCATCGATTTGAAAATAAAAAACATCGCCATTAAAGGTTTGCATTTTGGGTCGCGGATGATCTGTCGGGAAATTCAAAGGCTCATCGGCTTCGGCAAGAACCGATTTCCAATAATCCAGCTGCTGCTCAAGAACACTGCCGGTCAAATAATTGCGCTGCCATACCGCATAATCGACATAGTGAAGGGGCAGTTCCGGCAGTTGGGGTTGTTTTGCCGAGGTGAACGATTGATAAAAATCAGCAAATTCTTTAATAAAGAGTGTCAGAGTCCAGGCATCAGAAACAATGTGATGCATGGTCAGCAGAAATATATGTTCATCCGAGCCGGTGCGGATCAATTTGGTGCGCACCAAGGGACCAGTGCTCAGGTCGAAAGGAGCCTGTGCCTCTTCATCCAATTCACGTCGCATCAGCGGCTGACGTTCCTCTTCAGGCATGGCGAAAATGTCGAGGTATTGCAACTGAATCGTTGATTCTGCCTTGATCGTCTGGACCGGATTGCCATCCTCGTTATCGAAACAGGTGCGCAGCACCTCATGACGCCTGGATAAAGCGTTCAACGTCTGCTGCATCGCCTGAACATCAATCTCCCCCTTGATGACAACGGCTGCGGGATTGTTGTACATTGGATTTCCAGGCTGCCATTGATCGAGAAACCACATTCGCTGCTGAGCATACGATAGGGGAAAACGTCCTCGTTCGCGACTGACCGGCAGAATCGCTTTTTTATAAAGATCGATATTCTGCTGTTGTAAAATTTTTTCGAGCAGCTTTCTCTTTTCCGGTGAAAGCCGGCTGATTTCATCTGCCTGATTGTTCATAAGCGGAAATTCTAATTGGTTTGTTTATTCATCCTGCTGCATCAACATCTGCCGCACCTGTTCATCCGTCAGCCCTTCGACCATTTTTAGCGCTTCGGCTATTTTATCGTCATCCGGCTGGTGAGATTCCTGTGCTTTCCGGATCGTATCACTGACTGTGGCGATGGTCGGAGATTCAAACAAACTGCGAAGCGGCAGGTCAATACGGTATTTGTCTCGAAGTCGGGAAATGAGCTGCGTTGCCAACAAAGAATGCCCTCCCAAGTCAAAAAAATCATCATAGATGCCGATGCCGTCAATCCCGAGAAGTTCACCCCAGGTCTCTGCCATCTCTCTCTCAAAATCATCCCGAGGAGGCGCAAAAGGAGTTACAATATTGGGACGAGGATGACGCTGCGTGATTCCAATGCCGGTCTGCAGCGTACGAGTTTCCAGGGTCACCCATTGTTGGATTCGTTCCATCAATTCACCCGTGGAAACGACGATCTGTGGAACCCCCATGTTTTTAAACAGTAAGTCAAATGCCTTGATACCTTCGGTCGGCGTCATACTCAATTCTTCAAAACCGCTCTTGAACGGTTCATGGTCAAAACGCCAACCATCCCAATTCACGCTCATCCATAAAGTGCTGCTCTTGCGATTTTGAATGGCCGATATGGCGTCGAGATAGGCGTTGGCAGATGCGTAAGCATACATACCGATGCCGCCGAGCACGGTGGAAAGGGAAGACTGTAAAAGGACAAAATCGAGTTGTTCATTATTGAGCAGATCTGCCAGCACCTGACTTCCAATCAGTTTGGGTTCCAGGTGTGTTCGGATCACCTGTTCGTTGGTTTCAGGAATAGAAACTGTCGCTGCAGCTCCCACCAAACCGGCGGCATGAATCACGCCGTTAATGGCGCCAAAATGCTCTCGCGTCCATTGAAATATTTCATGCATCTGCGCTTTGTCGGTGATGTCGGCAGCGAGGATCAATACCTCGCCTTTTTCTTCGATTTTCTGGATTTTCTTGATTTTTTGCGCCAAAGCCGAATCGGCCTCTTGGATGATGCTGTCCCACTCCGATCGCTCGGGGAAAGGCACCCGATCAACCAGCACCAATTTGGCCTGGCAATTTTCAGCCAGATAATCGGCGAGTGCGAGCGCGATATTGCCGACTCCGCCGGTGATTAAATAGGTTCCATTTTGTTTGAGAATCGTCTGCACAGACGCCGAATTATTCAATTCATAATTCTCGAACTTTTGCACCCATCGGGTCTTATGACGATAGGCAATCGTCACTTCCGCCGAGTCGGCATTGAATTCATGCAGAACTCGATCAAGATTATACTCATCAGTGTCGACAAAGCGACAGGCAAAGTTGGGGAATTCTTGCGAAATCACCTTGCAGGCGGCGGAGAGAGTGGCATTTTCACAATGCAGGGTTTCGTCTCCGATCACATCAAATGCCACGCGCGTGGCGACGATCATTTTTACCGTATCATTCAGGCCTGCATGCACGAGAGCCTTGACCAACCATAACAGAGAATAAAAACCTCTTTGCAGGGAATGTCGCGCATCTCGACTTGACATCGTCCAGGCATGCACAATCCGATCGGGAACATAGTTCTGCTCTTTAAGCCATTCGACAAGCAGCCCGTAATCAGCCTCATCATCATATTTTATAACAATACGGTTGCTATCGGCTTGAAAAGAGGATCCGCTTTGTACGGTCTTTATTTCATGACCGGCTGCAATCAGTCTTTGCAGCACATCGTTATCCTCCATATCGACAAACAGCAGATAACGATGGCGATCATCATCATTGATTTTCCGTAATTGACGGCGTTTCCAAACCGGTTGATAAAACCATTGGGCGACGTCAGAATTTTTTCCGCGCAATCGGATTTTTTTAGGCGTCAGCGCCGGTGCTTCAATATCCAGCCAATACTTTTGACGTTCAAAAGGATAGGTCGGCAAAGGAATTCGATAAGCGGAAAAATTTTCATTAAATCTTTGCCAATCCACGCGTCCGTCTGCCAGCCACAGTCGGGCCAATGAATGCAGAATGAAATCCTGATCATGGTAGTTTTCTTTGGGATGATGAATGGAGGAGAGGATGACATGCTGAGGCAAGGCGTTGGCATGACGTCTGGCCAGGGTGGCCAGCGTTTTCCCCGACCCAACCTCAAGGAAAATATAATCAAGGTTCTTCAACAATTCACCGATTCCAAGATTGAACTGAACCGTCGATCGCAAATGGCGGGCATAATATTGCGGGTCTGTGGCTTCCTCGGCACGAATCCATGTGCCGGTGACATTGGAAATGTAAGGTATCTGCGGCGCTTTGAGATAAACAGACGACACAAAATCCGTAAAGGTCGACAGAATGGGTTCCATCATCGATGAATGAAAGGCATGCGAAGTGTGCAGTCGAGTCGAGTCAATGCCGCTGTCAGATAATTTTTTTTCCAAATCATCGATGGCCTCGAACGTTCCGCTGACGGTGAGCAATTTATCACCATTGATTGCTGCAATTGATAATTGATCATGCAGAAAAGGTTTGATTTCCTCGAGCGAGAGCGAAAGCCCCAACATCGCTCCGGCAGGTAAACTCTGCATCAATTCACCTCTCAGTGCGACCAACTTGAGAGCGTCTTCGAGACTCATCACATCCGCTAAACAGGCAGCGACATACTCTCCGATGCTGTGCCCGATCATGGCTTGAGGCTCGATGCCCCATGATTTCCATAATTGCGCCAAGGCGTATTCGATGACAAACAACAACGGCTGGGTGAATTTTGTCTGCTGTAACTTCTCCTCCGCCTCTTTAAGACGATCCTGAGGCGGATACAATATTTCTCTCAAATCAATGCCCATCACCGGCAAGAGAAAATCAGCACAGGCATCGATCTGATCACGAAAAACCGGCTCCTGACGATAAAGATCCGCTCCCATGTTGACATACTGGGCGCCCTGACCACTGAACATGAAAACATATGATTTTTCCGCGGCATCTTTTTCCAGATTGAACATCATCACGCGTTCAGGATTCACACTCTCGAGAGTCTGGATTGCATCTGAGAGGGAATGACACACCGCAGCCATCCGGACCGGAAAAGCTTTTCTGCCCTGCTGCAGAGTATAGGCAACATCACTCAAATTTAAATCAGAGTTCTCTTTTAAAAAGGCGACGAGATTCTCACGCATGCGCTGGAGCGCCGGCATCGAACGGGCAGAAAGCAATACCAGTTCATATTTTCTCGACTCTTTAGTTTTGATCCTCTCCGGCGCCTCCTGCAGCACCAGATGAACATTCGTTCCGCCAATCCCGAAAGAGCTCACACCGGCGGTGAGAGGTTTACCGTTCCTGACCCACTCTTTCAGCTCACTATTGACATAGAATGGCGAGCTTTCGAAATCAATTTTTGAATTCGGTCGTTTAAAATTGATGCTGGGCGGTATCTGTTTTCGTTTCAACGCCATAGCGGTCTTGATCAGACTGGCGACGCCTGCGGCCGAATCAAGATGTCCGATATTGGGTTTGACTGAACCAATCGCACAATACCGGCGACGCTTGGTTTTCTGTTGAAAAACTTTGTTGAGAGCAGCAATTTCGATCGGATCGCCCAGATTGGTGCCGGTACCATGACTCTCCACATAACTGATATCTTCGGGATGGAGGCCGGCCACGAACTGCGCTTCTGAAATCACTTGTGCCTGGCCGTCAACACTCGGCGCCGTGTAACCGACCTTTTGCGAGCCATCATTGTTACAGGCTGCTCCTTTGATCACCGCATAAATGTGGTCACGATCAGCCAGTGCGTCTTCCAGCCGCTTGAGCAGCACCACGCCGCAGCCATTGCCGGCGATGGTACCATTGGCGTCAGCGTCAAAAGCGCGACAATGACCATCGGGGGATAAAATCATTCCTTCTTGATATACATAACCGACTTTTTGCGGCGTCGAAATGGTGCAACCGCCGGCAAGTACCATGTCAACTTGAAAATTAGCCAGACTTTGACAAGCCAGAAAAGTAGCGGTCAACGAAGTGGAACAAGCCGTCTGCACATCCATGCTCAGACCGCGTAAGTTGAATTTGTAGGAGACTTTGGTCGTGAGAAAATCTTTTTCGTTGCCGATGGAGAGTTGGTATCCTTCCGCCGTTCCAATCTTCCCCTGCGTCGCGGCAATCACCGGAAAAACATAGCTGTTCATGCCGACGCCGGCAAACACGCCGATCAGTCCCTGATAATCTTCAGGAGCATAGCCTCCATCTTCAAGCGCCTCCCAGGCGCACTCCATAAAAATACGATGTTGTGGATCTAAATGTTCGGCTTCTTTGGGGAAAAAACCGAAAAAGTCTGCATCAAACT
>RPQV01000056.1 GCA_003818595.1 Calditrichota bacterium | reverse complement strand
TGGCGGAATGCTCTTTTCCCTCGGCCAATTCAGCCAATGGGTGGGATCACAGATCATGGCCACCGGTTTGGTTCAGCTGTGGCCGGGCACGCCGGTGAGTGCACCTCTTTTTGACGGCGACAAGGTGACCGGAATTCGCCTCGCCGATCAGGGTGTGGATAAAAAAGGCAATCCCGACGCTGCCTATATGCCGGGCATGGACATTCTGGCCGACCTCACCGTCGTCGGCGACGGTCCAGTCGGTTACATCGGCCAACAATTGGATGAAAAATTCGGCCTGCCGACAGGAAATGAGCGCAAGGACTGGGCGGTGGGTATGAAAATGGTGGTCGAACTGCCGGAGAACAGTTCGCTCGAACCCGGCACGGTCATACACACACTTGGTTTTCCCGAGCCGGAGATTTTCGGATTTCTTTACGTGCACCCCGACCGCGTCGCTTCCCTCGGCATTTTTGTGCCTTCCTGGTTCGACAATCCGGCCCGCACCAGCTACCGCTACCTGCAGCACTGGATGAGGCATCCCTACTTGTGGAAAGATCTTCAGGGCGGAACATTAAAGTCCTGGGGCGCCAAATCGATTCAGGAAGCCGGTAAGCACGGCGAACCCTTGCTGGTCGGCGACGGCTATGCCCGCGTCGGCGAAGGCGCCGGCACCACCAATATTTTTCTCAACTCCGGCGTGGATGAGGCGTGGATGAGCGGCATATTGCTCGCTCAAGCGGTCGTCGAACTGGCCAGGGAAGACAAAGCGTTCACTCGTGAAAATCTGCAGAACACCTATGTCGCAAAGCGTCGTGCCAGTTGGCTGGAGAAACAGGCCATTATCGCTCAGAGCGCCCGCGACGGTTTTCAAAAGGGATTTTTCTCCGGATTATTCGGCATGGGACTGACCATGGTCTCAGGCGGCAAGTTAAAACTGCACACTCAGGTGAAAGCGACTCATGAGCGGGATACGGATTTGATCAAATTCTTCAAGGGTCGTATTCCTGCAGACGAGGTTAAAAGGATCCAGCAGGAATCCTACGCTCACGGCACAGCCGCCAGCGAGGCATTGCTGACCCGCGCCGGTTGGCCGGAAATTCCCTACGACGGCAAGCTGCTGCTCTCACACCAGGATGCTTTGCTGACCGGAGGCAAGGTGCAGGCGGCGGCGGGATACAAAGACCATGTCGTTTTCCTCTACCCGCACTTGTGCGAAACCTGCGATAACAAGCTGTGCATCGAAATCTGCTCCGGACAGGCGATCACACCCGGCGACAACGGCATTCCCGAATTCGATCGCGAAAAATGCATTCACTGCGGCGCCTGCATGTGGAATTGCGTGAAAACGATTCCCGGAGATCCAACGCGCAGCAACATTTCGTTTCAGGCGGGCGCGGGTGGATTACATTCGGTCGAAAATTAACGATCGGAGTTGATTGGCTGTAAAGATTTTGGGGGTGATTAATTGCTCATTCAGATCATGGAGAATGTATGACTGGACTGAATATTGTTGTTTGTGGAAGTATTGTACCGGATCCGCTGCAGTCGCTCATCCCGGTGAGCAATCCAGACGGACCGGGATTGAAAAATGAAATGATGCTGCCGCATGTGCTCGATCCGTGGGCGGGACATGCCTTGTATGAGGCGGCGAATCTCGCCAGGCAGATGAACGGCAAGGTATACCTGGTCAGCCTGGGCCCCAAAGCCAAGCTGCAGCAGACGATGATGACCATCGCTCAGAAGGCGCCTTTCGAACTCGTGGCCGTCGACGGACCGTCAAGCGGTTTCACGGACTCGGCGATGGTGGCAACCGCCTTAGCCGAGGCGATCCGAACGATTACCGGCCTCGACCTGTCGAAAACATTGATCTTTGGCGGCTGGGAATCGGCATCGCGCGCTTCGGGCACGACCATGCAGATGGTCGGCGAAAAGCTCGGCATTGTCGATCAGTTCCAGGGCGTCGATGAAATAAAGATGAATACGGATGGTTCTTTCCAGGTGCTGGAACGCATCGAGGGCGGGAAACATCAGGTCTCCCTCTGTGCCGGAGCGCCGGCGGTGTTGGGATGGGCTACCGGCAACTTGCCCGAACCGCCCAATAACCCGCAGATCGGCATGGTGAACATGCGCACCGTCATGCCCGCCATCCAGCGCGCGCAGACGAAAAATGTCAAAGATGCCTCATTAACGTTTGTCAGTGTTGAAGTGCCAGCGCAGCGCCGCGAGACCAAAATCGTTAAAGACAAAAGCGCTGCCGAGATTGCTCAGGAAATTATCACCTGGCTGAAGGAAGGTTGAGAGCGAATCGAATCGTCTCGCTGATTCATTCAAGGATTCACACAAAGCATAGGTTTTGAATATGGATAAAATACTCTTTATATCTCATACAGAAGAAAACGGCGGCTTGTCAGAGCACGCGCTTGAAGTGCTGACCGCGGCAGCCGAATTGGCGAATGCGACGTCCAGCGAATTGACCATCGGCCTGTTCGGGGGTTCAACAGCGGCCGCCGTCAAACAGATTTCCGGCACGGTGTTCACCGTCGAAGGCGCCGAGTTTGCGGTCCCGCGCTATGCCACCGACGCCGCCGCCGCGGAAGCGATTGTCAACGCGGCGCAGGCGACCGTTGTCGTTGCGCCGGGAGACTCGCGCATGATGCGTTTTCTCTCCGGCGTGGCAGCGCGATTGAACGGCAAAGTTGATGCACACATTACGAGCATCACTGCCGGCGCCGAGATTTCGCTCAACCGCTGGTATTATCGTCAACGCATGCAGGCGGAGATCAAGCGCAGCGCACGCCCATGGTTTTTCGCGGTCGAGTCGGGCATATTTCAGCCCTGCAAATCCGCCGGCGCCGCCCAAGTCAAGGCGCTCAATGTCTCATTATCGCCTGCCTTGACACGCACCACCGTTCAGGGCGTCAAAGCGCCACAGAGCGGTGAGCAGACCATCAAGCCGGACGCCAAGCTGTTGTTTGTGGCCGGCGCCGGATGGACGAAAAAGCAAAAGGACGGTCAGACGCACGTACCTGAAGCGGCGGATCTGATTCTCGGGTTCATCAAAAAAGCGGGAGCGTCATTGGGCAGCAGCAAATCGCTGGTTGACCTGCAGGGTGAAGGACAGCAGGTGCTGCCGTTCATGACCCATCTCAATCAGGTGGGACAGACCGGATCGACTCCGCGCCACCCCAAGGGACTGGCCGCCTGTTGCCATGGCGAAGAGCCACACGTCGTCGGCTGGCGTTTCATCAATGAGCGTCGCGCCATCAGCCTCGACGCCAACTGCGGTTGGGCGCAGGGCAAGGCGGATGTGCTTTATGTGGCTGATGCGTTTGAGGTGATAAAAGAAGTGAATCGGCTGTTAGCCAATTTTAACAGCAATTCCACGGAACCGCCCAACACACATCGTTGAGACGATAAAACTCCTTGCCGGCATACAAAATCACTCCTGTCGCTGCTTTGCCAGGATAAGCTGCATGGAAGGCGCGAATGCCGCGACTGTCATGTGCGGACAGATGAACGGTGCTTTTCATTGCAACAAAGAAAAGTTGGTCATTGTAGGCAAAAACCAAATCAACTTCCGCCCCGCCGTTGCTGCGCCAGTGGTAAGCACGCTTTTTCCCACCTGTCTGGCGCCGACTACCAAAACCACCTTGAAAAACTCTGTATATTGATGCAGTTTCTGCTCAATATGTCGATTAAGATACATAAAACCTCGCCGTAAATTACCTCACAATTTAGGAATGACAGGTCTATTCTGCAGGCTAATTTATTGCCCATATTGTTCAAAATCAATCCAGTCGCATCAAACGGTCAGACTCACCGGGTGAATCATTTCCTCCTCAAAGGGAATTCCTGGATGAACCGACTGAATCCGAGGTGGAGCGCCTCTGGTTGCAGGAGGCTGAGCGTCGGCTGCAGGAGTTCCGCGAGGGCAGGGTCCAAGGCATCCCGGCGGAAAAAGTGTTCAATCGAGCTATTGCCGACATTTTATGAATTCCGAGTTCCTTCCCCAGGCCGATGAAGAGTTCCGCGAGGCGGATCGGTATTACTAAAACGAGGCGGGTGAGGTCGGGCTCAGGTTCATTGCCGAGGTTCATCGGGGCGTCGCGTTCATTACCGAAAATCCGTATGCCGCAGCCGACGTTGGGAACGGCATCAGGAGAAAAGTCCTTAACCATTTTCCCTACAGCCTGTTGTACACGATAGAGCCCGAGCTGATCCTGATTATAGCCGTCGCACACCAGAAAAAACGGTCGAGATACTGGCGGGATCGCCTCAAAGGCCTGAGCGCTAAATTTGGCCGAACCACAATAAACGATGTTTGAACTGCCTGCACGTCAAACAAAATCACTCTGCAATGCCCATCAGCCTGCCGGAAGTTGCCCCGTTTACTCGAACGCAACGGATCAAACCGGCAGCAGGGACCCCAGCAGCGACTACATTATCCAGATGAAAACAGAGAAGACAAATACAAAAGGTCATACTATTTTTGCAATACGAGCTTTTTCGTCATTACCGCGCCGGCAGTTTCCAGCCGATAGAGGTAAAGGCCGCTGGTGCAGTCCGCGGCGTTCCATTCAATAGAATACGATCCGGCCGGATAGAGTCCGTCCGCAAGCGTGCTGATCTGTTGTCCGGCAAGATTATAAATCGTCAGGCGCGCGCGACCAGCGGTGGGCAGAGAATAGCGAATGACTGTTGATGCATTGAAGGGATTGGGATAGTTCGGATGCAAAACCAAATAATTTGAACAGGAAGGATCGATTTGCCCGACAGATGAGGCGCTTTCTCGAGTTTGGCTGAAAACCCATGGAAATAATAATGGGTAATCGTACGATTCGGCAAAGATGACATGTCCTGCATTGGGCCATTCTGTATAGAGCAGATCAGCGCCGGAATCAATTTCAGATTGAATTTCCTCCACGGTCATTCCATCACAGTCACCTCTGTTGCAATGTGTAAAAACTGCTTTTCGGCCCGCATTTTCAAGAGCAGTGATCATGTCTCTTGAACCGGATAACGGGACAGTGTCATCTTTTTCGCCATGAAATACCCAGATCGGCAGGTTTCCGAAATTGCGAACCGCACTGCTGTCGCCGCCCCCGCCCATGGTTACCAATGCGGCAAAATATTGCGGGTAGCGGGTGACTATGTCCCACGAACCATAGCCGCCCATCGAAAGTCCCTGGGCAAAGACACGGTTTCTATCGATGGGATAGGCTGCAAGCAGTGAATCCAGTAAATCGATGACCGTTTCGGTTTCGTTGCTGACCGGAATTTCAGCAATCCGGTATCCGCCCAACTCCCAGGCAACATCTACCCATTTGTTGTCATTCGGACATTGAGGAGCAACAATAAAGCAGGGCCATTTTGCCTGATTGGCTGAATCCGACCATGAATAGCAAAACCGATAACGCTCAATATGAATTTTATTATCCGTACCGCGTTCGGCAGCGCCGTGCAGGGCAACAACCAACGGATATTTTTTCTCAGGATCGATATTAAGAGGTTTATAAAAACGATACGGCAGATTAGTCCCCTTGAAAGCATGATGACCAGATTCATAATTTTCATCATCCCGCAGATGATCGGGATTGTCGCGCATTATAACGGAAATAGAATCGAGATTAAGCGTTACATTATCCGTACCGCCCATCAGAATTTTAAAGCGATAACTGCCGTCGGGATCAAAGTTTCTATATTCCAAATTTCCAATCCTAGTTTTTTCTGTTCCAATTTCAAGTACAGGACTTTCCCAAAGGACGTAAGCTGCACTTCCGGTCTTTTCAATGAGAATCTGGAGTGAACAGGGCGTTTGAGATTTGGCCAGGAGGCCGAATGAATAAATACGTCCCGTCTCCAACAAAATCGACTGATATATTTCAATATCACTCAGCGCCCCTCCCGTTGCTATTTGTACTGCCAGACTTTTTTCGCCGCTCAGCCGGGAGTCGGAAGGAAAGAAATAAGTCATGGACGCAGAATGGTATTGTTTCAAAGTCCAGTAGCGTTTATCGTCATTAAATTCACCATTTTTAATAATCTCTTTCATCTGGGCCAGTGCAGGATGGATCATTATGAATAACGAAATGGCAATCAAAGACCTAATCTTCATTTTGCTCTCCACATAAAAGAGGTTTGATATAAGCGACGATTTTACATCATTGAGCAGCCAAATTGCTTAACGCATGAAAACAGCCTTTCTCATCAACACAGCGGAAGATGTGATGAGTTTGTAAAAATAGACGCCGCTTGGCAGATCGTTGGCGTGAAAAATAACCTTATGAGAACCGGCCTCCATCTCTTGATCTAAAAGTGTTGCCACTTGTTGACCGAGCATGTTATAAACATACAATTTGGCAAGTTCTGTTTTCTCCAACGTGAATCCAATGGTTGTCGATGGATTGAACGGATTGGGATAATTTGGTAAAAGAATTAAAGTGAATTTGCACTCTTTTCTTGATAAAGAGACCAATGTGTTCAGGTTAAACAACTCTTTAACCTCGTCAGGATTCAAAGCGCCTTTGTAGAGTCTGAGATCATCAATATCACCGGCATAAGAATATCCGCCGCCTAATTGCAGATAACCAAGTGTTACGGGGGAATCTGCATAAAAATCATTGTCATAAATAGCGATTGTTGAGTCTTGTACAAGTCCATCTACATAAATGTACAGCATCCCGTCAGCAGCATTATGAACTGCGGCAAGATGATGCCACTCATTATCGCATATACTTGATGGACCTTGCAGTCCCGCCGGCCCAAACCGATTATTATCCAATAGCCAAAATGCCGGCGTACCATCTCCCCATGTCCCGAGCCACCAATGCACGTCACTGCCCGGTACATCTGTGCCGTCATCTCTACCAAGAATGACGGCATGCGATGCCTGAGTATCTCGCATCCAAAGACTAATTGTGAAACTTTCATCCAGTGTCCAGTCAAAAGATTGTCCGTCAATGTGGATCTGGGTGGCATTCATCTCAACATAGCCGCCGAATTTACCCTCCGCTTGGTAAAACAACGGCTCATTTCCACCATTATAGTAGGTATCATTCCCCCCAATCTGATCTTGCAAATCGGCATCAAATGTCCAGTGGGCAGTCAATTCAGAGGTTTTTTCTGCCTTTGCTAAGGCGAGTTGCGCGCAAAATAAAAACAGACACGTGCATATTACGGATAAGCATTTTCGATTCATGATAAACTCCTTCCGAGTTTTACCTCTCGTCTTGTTGATAGTAATGCCTTTTTTATTAACCTTATCAGCCTCTTTAGCCGAAATCGGAATGGGGCGAATACAGGGTTTCTTCATAAGCTGCCTCCATTATTTTGATCCGTTCAAGTTTTGAGTGCAGCAGTTATCTTGGAGCTTTGCCACTTTATTGGTCGCACGTTCTAGTAAAACGAAGGACTAGAGTCTCTATAAACATAATAAACAAAGCAAAGAAGAAAGTCTTTAACAGGTTTGACTTTTATTTGCAGGATATTGACATGGGTGTGAGGATTGACAAGATATCGTGAAGCGTAAATAATGGAGATTCAGCTTGTTTTATCCTGAACGGCATTTTCATACATTCGCAGGAAATTTTTAGGATTCATTTTGGTAAATCTCTGAAAAATGCGGTTAAAGTAACTTTGGCTGCTAAATCCCACCTGGAAGGAAACTTCTGAATGGGTCAAGTTCGTGGTGAGAAGCAATTGCTTTGCTTTGTCAATTCTGTATCTCAATATGTAGTTAATGGGGGATAGACCGACGACCTGTTTGAAATATCGGCAGAAATACGACGAGCTCATAAAAGCTAATTTTGCGAGATGGCCAAGTGCTATAGATTCAGCATAATGGCGTTGAATATAGTCCAGCACAATAGTCAGTCTATTGATCTTGTTCTGCGGAGCCTGTGCTCTTTTGATCATATTCAGCCGTTTCATTGCTCTGAGAGAAATCAACAAAATATCACACAAGCGGTTTTTGATAGCCAGTTGATAAAAATTTTCAACATCACAAGACTCCTTGTACATATCAAGGATGTATTGCCATATTGAAACGCCCAAATCTTTTTGCTGCAATATCGGCGGCCTATTGCTGATTAAACCGGTAAATGGCAGCAGATAATTATTTTCCAATGGATGAGCGCCGATATGAGAAATCAGTTCCGGTTTAAAATAAATACTGGCGGACATTAAGGGTTTGTATGGACCTGCATCAATTGTGTGCATTTGCCCGGATTGGATAAAGACAACGTTGCCTGCCTGTATGCTGAAATTATGACCGGCAATATGATAAACAGCTTCCCCTGAATAAACACAACCGATTTCATAAAAATCATGGTAATTCGGAAGAATGGGATGCAATGCGTCGAATCTGTAAAATTTTATCAAAAGAGGAAAATCCTCCGGCAGTTCAAGAGCATATTTGTGTTGCTCGGAAAACAGCATTTCTTCACAGTCTGTCCAGTGTATCTTTTCTGAAATAGCATTCATAATGGATTTAGCAAGTCCTCCATTGAACTTTAACTTGAGGTTCTCCTCAAAAAGTTCGGAGATAACTTGCGTTCTTTCATTTTGGCTTCAAGGTCGGGTCCTGCCGATTTCTTCTTTCGGCCGCGCTTGGTGCTGAAAATATCGACGGCATTTTCGCAAAGCTCTTTTTTCCGCTTGTAAAACTGGTTCGGATCAATGCGGTGTTTTTTTCGCAGATATCGGCGACGGATATCTGCTTTTCAAGATGTTCTTTTAAACAGCGGCTTTCTGTTCAGCTGAAAATATCTTTCGATTCATTATCAAGACTCCTCATTCAAAATTTCCACCTTGATTTAATGACCGGTTATTCTATTTTCAGCTGAAGCGTGACAGTCATATGATTATTTTATCAGCGTCATTTTGCTCATCAATGATCCTGTTGAGGTTGACAATCTATAAAAGTAAATGCCCGAACTCAATCTGGTTGCATCAAAATCAATCTGGTAAGCGCCGGATAATTTATACCCATTTACCAACTCGGCCACCTGTCGTCCGTTGAGGTCAAATATCTCAAGTTTGATGGTATCGCCAATCTTGATACTGAAACTTATGGCTGTCATCAAGTTAAACGGATTCGGAAAATTGGGATTTAGTTTGAAATCATCCACTGCCTTCTTCCCCTCGGCTGATGATAAAAGATCAGGTTCCTGAAACGCGCAGATATTGGCATAAATACCCTTGCCTTTGCCCGCAATGCGGTTGTCTTCCCAGACGGTGATAATCTTATCTTCAACACAAGCAGTCACCGGGCGTGTTTGATTTGCCGGTCGGTCATCGGTGTTGATGCGCACATTCGGTCCAATTTTTTCGCCGTCGGCAGCAAACAGTTGAGCGAGAATGTCATTATCGCCCCAACATGAATCCTCCCAGCAGACGACAAATGTGCCGTCTCTGCCGCAACTTAATCCCGGAAAGGTTGAACTCTCGAGGGATCGGGTGCTTTCATTCACCTTTATTGTGGTTCCGACTTTATCACCTATACTCGAATACCGCTGAATATAGAGGTCATTTTGGGAGGGTTCGCCAAATCGATATGATTTCCAGGCAAAAACAAGATCGTTGTTGTCAAACAGATCCATGCTGAAACGAGAATGATCCAAACTGTCTTTAACAGATATATTGCCTCCTACGCGGCTGCCATATTTATCCACCCTTTGAAAATAGGTGCGCATCGTGCTTTTCACCCGGCCGTCCAGCCACGCGACGACTATGCTGCCGTCGTCCGCTAATTGTGGTTGCGTGTATTTTATATAGGCGCGCATGCTGCGTTCACTCGGCGAGTCGTCAAGTTGAATAATGTCACCCGTTCTATTGCCCGCCGAATCAAACCTTTGCGCTGCGACCTGATATACACGATTAACACGAGCACGCCAGGAAATGACAAATTCATCGACCTTATTCACCGAGACATGACAATAGTTACCGTCTCCATAATTGTTGCCAACAAGGATGACTGAACCCATCGGGTCGAATTCGAGAGTAAATCGACGCGCATACACGTTTTCTTCAGAACACCAGGTAACCACAATTGTTGAAGCGCCGACGTCGAATTTCGGGCCATAGATGAAGGTTGATGGGGTGATGAATTCGGCGATATCGGTGCGGGCGATGATATGCCCGTTTAAATCAAATCTGCATAAAAAGAAATACTTTTCACTCATATTCCACAGGGTATAAATGTACCCATGGGGGTCTTGCGAGATACTCGGAGAAAAGCTCGATCCGCTGTCAATATCGTCGTTAACTTTATAGTTTGCTCCCTGCTTTTTACCGTTCAGATAAACTTGCGAATAAATCTCATACTCATCGTTGCGATCATCTTCCCAAGCAAAAACCATTTTATTTTTTCTGTTGCTGTCGACACTCACCAACAGGGAAGTGACCCCCGCGGGACGCTGCACCGGCAGACTTTCGCCCACGGTCGGGTAACCGTACATATTATAGCCTTTAAAAAATACATTTGATGAACCATCTCTGGCGTCATGCCATGTGAAGATAAACTTGTTGTTTTGTTGGGCACAAACATCCGGATCCCAGGCATTTTCCGGCATATTCAAATCATTAATCACAAATTCGGAGGTTAACGGCGTATTGTTTATGTGGAAAATGCGCGCATAAATATTTCTTTTTCCGCTTCCCTGCCCCATCCAAACAAATGCGTAAGACGAATCCGAGACGGCAAGCCTTGGACCGTAGCCTTCCACCGAATAGTTTGTTATTTTAGCAGTGGCCCCGGTTTGAATAAAAGTCTGATCAAATCGTTCAGCCCAAAGACCGGTCATTGGCGACACTTCCTGCCAAAAAAGGAAAAGCTCATCTTTAATAAAAACGACTTTGGCGCCGCCGGTTCTATCTTTGTTGGCTGTTTTTAGCCTCCGGCTCGATCCGTTGGGATTTCCCTCTTTAGAAAAAATGCGGTAGAACGTTGCCTCGTCATCCTCCACCCATGAGACAACAAACACGCCGTCTTCCCGCATGGCGATGGAAGCATATTTCTTATGTTTTTTGGTGTCGCAAAGTCGAAAGTTTATGCCCTTTCTAACGCCGTCAGCCGAGAACAATTGTCCATAAATATAGTAATCCCAGCCGCCGTGCCGCACATCGGTCCAAACCACCAGGAAATTGCCGGATGAATCGCAGGCCACATTACAAAGCAAATTAGCGCTAAATGAATGATCGTCGTTCACTCGCTGATTATCGCCTACAGGATGATTCTGTGCATCGTACTGTTGAATGAAAATATCAATATCGAAATTTCTCTCATCCATCCAGGCTATCACATAGCCATCATTTGACTGCATAACCACTTGAGGACAATAATGGCGGCTGACAAAAGAGTTGTTATTGAGTTGAAAATCCCTGACACAGCTGATCAGTTGCGGGACGGGAAAACAAACTCGAATTTGGAGA
>RPQV01000055.1 GCA_003818595.1 Calditrichota bacterium | reverse complement strand
AGACCGCGGGATTCTACAACACTGTCGGTTTTATCGACGACACGCGTGCGTTTCCTTCAATTCCTGCCCGTCACGATGTCGCTCGGAGGATCGATGCGCGCTATCTCGCGGAGCTGGTTGCGGAACACGTGCTCGAAATGGACGAGGCTGAAGAAGTCATTGTCGATCTGGCTTATAATTTATCCAAAAAAAATTACAAGATGTAAATTTATCAAGCCCTAGTATTTTCCCAAGATGAAAATGTGGAATCGATGCGAACGAGGTGAGCCAGGAATGAAAAAGACCAAGCACCAAGCTCTTTGTATGTTATTGTTGCTGGGATCGCTGCTCCAGGCGGAGGTCACTATTGAGGACAAAGTCAGCGATCTTTTAGATAAAATGACGCTGCAGGAAAAAATCGGCCAAATGATTCAGCGCATGCCCGCGAGTGGGATGAATTCGGAATTTATCGATTTGATTAAAAGCGGAAGCGTCGGCTCTTTATTAAATGCAGGAACGAATAACCAATGGCAATTACGCAATCAATTTCAACATATCGCCGTCGAGCAGTCACGATTGGGTATCCCTCTGATCTATGGCCGAGATGTCATTCACGGATATCAGACGATTTTGCCGATCCCTCTTGGTTTATCCTGCACTTGGAATGCTGAGCTGATTGAAAAAGGCGCGCGCATGGCGGCAATCGAAGCCGCTGCTGATGGCATTCACTGGACCTTTGCACCGATGATCGATATCACTCGCGACCCGAGGTGGGGACGAATCGCGGAAACGTGCGGCGAGGATCCATACTTGACCAGTATTCTCGGCGCCGCCATGGTGCGCGGATTTCAAGGCGAAATTCTGACCGCTGCCGATGCGCTTGTCGCCTGCGCCAAACATTATGTCGGCTATGGTGCTGCGGAAGGCGGCCGCGACTACAATACGACCTGGATTCCCGAGCGGCAGCTGCGCGATGTCTTTCTGCCATCTTTTCATGCGGCCGTGATGGCCGGCGTCGGCACCTTCATGAGCGCCTTTAACGATATCAACGGCGTGCCCGCCTCCGGCAACGAATTCACTTTGAGCCAAATCCTGCGCGGTGAATGGAAATTTGACGGCTTTGTCGTCAGCGATTGGGCATCCATGCATCAGATGATCAATCATGGCTTTTGCCAAGATGAAAAGGAAGTGGCTTTCAAATCCGTGACCGCGGGCGTCAACATGGAAATGGTCGGCAATGCCTATGAACGACATCTTGAGCAGCTCATCGCCGAAGGAAAGATTTCCGAGAAACTGGTTGATGCGCGCGTGGCCGATATTCTGAGAATAAAATACCGCAAAGGATTATTCGATCGACCTTACAATGACGGCCGAGGCCGTGATGCCATCCTCAGCAGCAGCCATTTACAGATCGCTCACCAGGCGGCTGTTCAGAGTGCGGTTTTGCTTAAAAACGATGGCATTTTACCCTTGAAAAAATGCAGGATTGCATTGATTGGTCCGCTGGCGGATTCGCCCTTTGATCAAATGGGGTGTTGGTCCGGAGACGGCGCGGTCTCGGCTGTGGTGACTCCGAAAGCCGCATTCGGCGAGCGACTGGGCGCGAATCTTTATTACGCATCTGGAATAAAGAAGAGCAGGGATATCGGGCGAGAAGGATTTGCAGAAGCTTTGCAGGCAGCCGCCAAAGCGGATGTCATTGTGCTAGTACTCGGCGAAGAACAGAGTCTGTCCGGAGAGGCGCATTCACGCGCTTTTATTAATTTGCCGGGAGCGCAGAATGAATTGGCGGCGGCATTAGTGGAGACTGGAAAACCAATGGTTGTCGTCATTATGGCGGGTCGGCCGCTCACTTTTCAAAACATCAGCGAACACGCCGATGCCGTCCTCTACTATTTTCATCCGGGCACAATGGGCGGCCCCGCGTTGGCGGACATTATCTTTGGCGATGTTTCACCATGCGGACGCCTGACGGTCAGCTTCCCGCGCACTGTCGGCCAAATTCCCATCTACTATGCCCACAAGAACACCGGCCGCCCGCCGGTGCCGCAGTCGCTCGGTATTCCTATGGGTACACCGGTGGATCCGCGAGAAGACACTTCAAAATATATGGATGTTGACTATACGCCGGAATATCCCTTCGGTTATGGATTGACCTATTCGAGCTTTGTCTATGAAAACTTGCGCCTCTCAGCTCCGGCGATGAAAATCGATGGCGAACTCATCGTCACGGCTGAAATCACCAATACCGGGCAGTTCCCGGCAACCGAAGTGGCTCAGCTTTATATCCGTGATTTGTTCGGCAGCGTCACCCGTCCGGTGAAGGAACTCAAAGGATTCCAGCGCATCAACCTCAACCCCGGTGAAAAAAAGAGAGTCACTTTTGTGCTCAAAGCACACGATCTTGGTTTCCACGGTCTCGATCATCACTATGTTGTAGAACCCGGCGCCTTTCACGTCTGGATCGGTTGGAATGCTGAGCAGGGACTACAGGGAGAATTCACAGTCGTCGAATGAACCGGCGGTGTCAATCCGTGCTCATCAGTGGCTAAAAAAGAACTTTTATCGCCATGAAGCGTTTTTACTAGCAGTCCTAACCATTTACAAGAGGTAAAAACAATGAAAAAAATCATGATGTTCATCCTGTTGATGTTATCTGTTGCGCTCATCGCGGGCGTGAATTTCAGTGGCACCTGGAATCTGGATCGCGAAAAAAGTACCTTACCCGAGGGCGGACAGGGGAGAGGTCCTGGTTCTTTTGCCGCGGCAACAATGGTGGTCACGCAGGATGCCAGTACTCTGACAATTGAGCGGACTGTGCCGGGCCGCGATGGTCAGGAGCGCAAGATGACCAGTAAAGTGACGCTTGACGGTCAGGTAGTCAAAGAAACCACCGAGAGAGGCTCGACGGAAAGCAAAGCCGCCTGGCAGGATGCCGTATTGGTGTACGAAACCGTTCGCGTTTTTGAACGCGAAGGTCAAAAGTTTGAATCAAAGCGTACCGAGAAATGGAGCCTGTCTGCGGACGGTAAAGAATTGACCATTGCCTTCGACCAGACATCGCAACGGGGCGATAGCAGCGGTAAACTGGTTTATGTTAAGAAATAATCCTTCTCTGTAAAAGGAGAGTTTTTGGAACACGCCGGAGTGGTGGTCGCCTTTTAACCGGCGCCATCGCCCACTACGGCGTTCTGTAATTGCCTTCTAATCGGTGGTATGCCGATCAATAATCATTTCCCCCTCTTGATGAGAATTCACGGCTGAATGGAGCATCGTCGGGTGAAAAAGAGTGATCTTCGTGAGTGAAGGAATACCTTACGGCGGCAGAAGAGCTTTGTTCATGAGTGAAGGAATGCCCTTCGATGGCAGAAGGCGTTGATTCATGAACGAAGAAGCGGCTTGGTGATGCAACAGGCTTTACCTCACGTGTGCAGGCCGGAATTACCTTAGCCGGAACATTGACGATTCCTGATTCTATTCCACCCTGCGCATCGGACTGATCGGTCACAGCGAGGGCGCGAATGTGGCGTCTATGGTCGCTGCACGCAATCATCAGACAGCGTTTGTTGTCATGCTGGGCGGGCCTGGTCTTTCGGGCAGTGAGATTTTATGCGCTCAAATTCGTCGTGTGGCGCCGGATTTCGGGGTGAAGAAGAAGACAATTGCCAAGCACGTTGAACTTATCCGGAAAGCAACTGAGATTCTCCATGATTTGCCTGATGAGAGATCGGCCATTGCTGCACTGAATAGCCTTTATGATGATTACCTGCACCACACCTCAGCCGCCGAAAGATCGGCTCTGGGTAAAAGTGGATATGCGACGTCGGAAACTCCAGCGGAGTTTAGTGCCGGAATGTTGTTGCCATGGACAAAGGATTTCCTACTCTACGATCCACGCCTGGACTTGAGTCGAGTGCGATGTCCGATACTTTCCTTAATCGGTGCCCAAGATGCACAAGTGGTTGCAGGGCCTAACCAGGCAGCGATACAAAACGCCTTGTCAGAGGGCGGCAACTGCCATTATCTTCTCTTAAAACCCCCCAATCTCAATCACATGCTGCAGAAGGCACGGTCGGGATCGCCTGCAGAATATCAGGAGATCGCAGAAACCATGTCGCCGGCAGTGCTCAACGCGATCAGCGGGTGGATCATGGATCTGGTGCTGCCGTAACTCAAAATAAGATTGAGCCTTTCTGCAAAAACCCTTTTCGATTTTCCATTATAAAATCTTATATTATGCAGTTAATTGTCCGGCAGGAGATCATCGAAATGATTCGCAAAGCCTTTGTGATGCAGGTTCACCCCGAGCAACAGCGGGAATATAGGCGAAGGCATAATCCAATCTGGCCTGAACTCGAAGCGCTTCTCAAGTCGCACGGGGTTCACAGTTATTCCATTTTTCTGCATCCGGAGAGCAGCCGCCTGTTTGCGTATGTCGAAATCGAGGATGAATCGCGCTGGCTGCAGATCGCCCAAACATCAGAATGTCAAAAATGGTGGGCGTATATGCGCAATATCATGCCGACAAATCCGGATAACAGTCCGCAATCGGCTGATCTGGAGGAGGTCTTTCATATTGAATGATAAAATCATTGTTGAATTCTTTCAGCGGATCGGACATCCGCTACCTGAGAGGCAGACTCATTTTCCCACCTTTTCTCTCTATTTTCTGTTGCTCTTTTCTCCGCTATTTAGCCTGACTTTGTATGCTGCCGATAAAGGATATTCCATACCTATCGTCGATATCGCTCACGATAAAGAACGGCAATTCATTGTCGATAAAGAGCCGGGTCAATACCTTGGTCATCCGACGACGCTCCTCCTCGATGATCAAAAAACCATCATCGTCGTATATCCCAAGGGACACGGTCGTGGGGCGATCGTCATGAAAAAAAGCTTTGATGGCGGCATAACCTGGAGTGAACGGCTGCCGGTTCCGAAGAACTGGGAGACCTCGCAGGAAGTACCGACAATCTATCGTCTGGTTGATCCGCAGGGAATCCATAGGCTGGTGCTTTTCTCCGGACTCTATCCGATCCGCATGGCCTATTCCAAGGACGACGGCGTCAAGTGGACGCCGTTGCAGCCGATCGGTGATTTCGGCGGCATTGTCGCCATGGCGTCGATGGAACGATTGAAATCCGGCGACTATATGGCGTTCTTTCATGATGACGGCCGCTTTATTGCCAATTCCGGCCGAGCGTCAACCTTTATCGTCTACAAAACCCTCTCCCAAGACGGTGGTCTGCATTGGTCGCTGCCGGAGAAAATTGTCGAACACGAGCAGGCTCATTTATGCGAACCCGGATTGGTGCGTTCTCCGGACGGCGGCCAGATCGTGCTGCTGCTGCGTGAAAACAGCCGCAAGATGAACTCTTTTGTCATCTTTTCTGATGATGAAGGGGAGACGTGGACCGAACCCCGAGAGCTTCCCGGGGCGCTCACTGGCGACCGCCATACCGCAAAATATGCTCCGGATGGCAGGTTGTTGATCACTTTTCGCGATCAGACCCATATCAGTCCCACCAGAGGGGACTGGGTCGCCTGGGTCGGCACCTATGAAGACATTGTCTGCGGCAGTGAAGGGCAGTACCGCATTCGAATCATGGACAACAAAGTGGAAGCGGATTGCGCGTATCCGGGCTGCGAGCTGTTGCCCGACGGTACCTTTGTCACCACTACTTACGGTCATTGGGATGAAGGCGAATCACCCTATATCGTGTCCGTTCGTTTCAAACTCGAAGAGTTGGATGCGCGGGGGTTGACAAGCGATACCATCCCAAATCTTAATCCCTAAACGTGAGGCATCGCCAATGAACATTGATCGAAGGTCTTTTCTCAAGACAGCTGCTTTTTCTGCTCTGGCTCCTGGTTTTCTGGAGGCGCTGGCGGGCGTCCGCGCCGAAACATTGAAAATCAGGGACATCCAGATATGGAAATTGGACGGAAAACGGCCGCCTTCAGAAGGATTCGTCGGCTGGATTCAAGCCAATCCCTCCAAAATATACGATTTTAATCCTCCAATAGCGGCAAAAGAACCATTGCCTCAGCCAAAGGTATTGGAATCGCAGAGTGCTCTCTATCTCAAAGTGATTACCAATGATGATATTGAAGGTCTCTACGGCCCCATTGATTCCGAGGTGGCGTCCGTCATCCACAACCAGATCAAACCACGACTGATCGGTTGTAATCCCCTGCGCAGCGAGCTGATCTGGGACGAACTCTATCGCTCATATCGCCACTCACGCGCAGGTCTGTACATGATGGCCATCAGCGCTGTCGACAATGTGCTGTGGGATATTCGGGGAAAATTTTTTGACGCCCCTGTCTATCAATTACTGGGCGGGCCAACACGTGCCGAAATTCCGGTTTATGCCAGTTGTCTCGGCTTTTCAATCGATCCGGAAGCGGCAGCGCATCGATCTCTGCTGCTTGCCGGACAGGGATACACACAGCAAAAATGGTTTTTTTCATTTGGCCCGAGTCAAGGCGCCAAGGGGATGGAGTTCAATGTGCAACTGGCGAAAAGTCTGCGTGAGACTCTGGGCACCGGCATCGATATCTTCTTCGACGCTTTCATGGGTTGGAGTCTCGACTACGCGCTTGCCTGGGTGACGGCGGCAGAACCTTGGCAGCCCAATTGGCTGGAAGAGGCGTTTCAGCCTACTGAAATCAACAGTTTCACTGAACTGCGTCGTAAAAGCTCGATCCCGGTCGCTTCTGGCGAACATCTGTATAATCGCTGGGAAGTGATGAGTTATTTGGAGGCCGATGCACTCTCGATCATCCAAACCGATCCCGAATGGTGCGGCGGTGTTTCAGAGCTGGTCAAGATATGCACTATGGCGTCTGGATTTAACGCTCAAGTCATTCCCCATGGACACAGCTTGCATGCGGCGCTGCACGTCATCGCGAGCCAATCGCCCGATGTTTGTCCGATGGGTGAATATCTGATTAACAAGATGGATTATTATTACATGTTCGAAAAATTAAAACCGACGCCGGTCAATGGGAAGATCAGTCTCACTACCCAGCCAGGATTTGGTATCGAATTTGACGATGCGGCGATTCTTCATCAGCAACAGCTCTTTATCTAATGCAACTTGATCAAGGACAATCTGCAGAGGGTTCGGAGAGTGAACATCAGCTGCTTCCGGCAGGCGACTTTTCTGACTGGTTGAGGAAGATACGTCAGGCGGTTTCCAATAACAGCGATATGGATGTGCCTTGCGGCGACTGCTGTGCCTGCTGCAGTTCTTTTCAATTTATTACGATTCGTCCTCAGGAGAAGCAGACTCTCGCCCGCATCCCCAAACCTTTGCGGATCGCCGCGCCCGGGCGACCTCCTGGCGATGTGCTGTTGGGGTATGATCAGAACGGATTTTGCCCCATGCTGCGCGGCAATCGTTGTTCAATTTATGATTCAAGGCCGCTGACGTGCCGCAATTATGATTGCCGTTTGTTCGCTGCTGCCGGGGTCATACCGGAGGGCGATCAAAAGATCGCTATAGCCCGACAAGTGAGCCGCTGGCAATTCAGTTACCCGACGCCGCGGGACAAAGAGGAACAATTGGCTGTCAAGTCAGCCGTGTTGTTTATTCAGGAACATGCAGACTGTTTCCCTGGTGGTCTTATTCCCCATGATGAAGGACAATTGGCGCTGCTCGCCATCAAGGTTTTTGAGATTTTTCTTCCCAATGAAGCTCTGTCCGGCCAATCGGATGTGCAAATCGCCGCTGCTGTAGTCCAGGCGTGCAAAAAGTTTGAGACCCGGCAATGGTGAGTCACGAGGATGAAATTTGCATTATCTTTTTTACGTTGATTTTCAGATCGCTGAAACCGTTGAATCATCATAACATCAATGGTTTGAGTGAGAAGGGTTGTTTGATTAAAATGTTGCAGGCGTATGACGCTGCACACAGTATTCACTAGAGGAGAATTCAATGTCATTGGTCAACAGCAAGTCGATGCTTCAGTCAGCCTGGGAAGGTAAATATGCAGTCGGCGCCTTTAATGTGGTCAACCTCGAATTTTTAGAAGCCATCTTCGAGACGGCGGTTGCGACTTCATCGCCGCTTATCTTGAGCATTGCCGAGGTTCATTTACCGTTTGTAAATCTGGAAAATATTTGTCCGATTATCCGTGACATGGCTCTGCGCGCTCATGTGCCGATTGCGCTGCATCTCGATCACGGCGTCAGTCAAGCCACGGTCTGGCGATCATTGCGCAATGGTTTCACCTCGGTGATGTTCGACGGTTCCAAACTGCCTTTCGAGAATAACATTGCTGAAACGCGATCTATAGTCGAACTCTGTCATCCCCTTGGCGTGACGGTCGAAGCCGAATTGGGTGCTGTCGGTGGCGATGAAGGCGGAGGTCTTGAAAGTCAAGCCGATCCGTCATTGTTCACTGATCCGGCAATGGCTAAAGAATTTGTTGACAAGACCGGTGTGGACGCTCTCGCCGTTGCCATCGGCAATTCCCACGGGAAATATAAAGGTGAACCGAAACTCGATTTTGCTCGATTGCAGCACATCAATGAGCTTTGCGGGATACCGCTTGTACTTCACGGCGGTTCTGGGATCTCTGCAACCGATTTCAAACACGCCATTCGTCTCGGCATCGCCAAGATTAATTTTTACACCGGCATGTCGCAGGCAGCCTTGACAGCGGCTTCTGCCTTTATGGCGGCAAGCAGCGGTCGCTATCATGATTATCCGCTGTTGATGCAGAACATTAAAAAAGCGGTGGCTGAGACAGTAGCTGAGCAGATCGATATTTTCGGCTGCAGTGGGCAGGGACGTTAATTGAGTCGACTGTCAATATAGCTCAAGTTCCCTATTAAGCTGCTTATTTATCCCTTCATTTTCTTAATATATTGCATTATCTTATCCTGCTCTTCATCGAAATCGAGAGCAATGATAATGGTGTGCCCTTATGAATATGAAAAGTCGAGAAAGGAAATCTTCTGGAGGTTCTGTTGATGAAAATTATTTTTGGGATCGCCTTGAGCGTCTGCATACTGGCGGCAGTGCTGACCGCCGCCCCAACGTTTAAGATAGGGGAAATTCGGCACGGGTTTAAATTGCTTGATCTCCGTTTTGTCAAAGAGGTCAATGCCGAATGTTATTATCTGGAACACGTGAAAAGCGGAGCGCGGCTGCTCAAGATCGCTGCCGCAGATGTTAACAAAACGTTCAGCATTGCCTTCAAAACTCTGCCGGACTCGGACTGCGGAACGCCGCACATCATGGAACATGCGGTGCTGAATGGCTCCAAAAATTTCCCGGTTAAAAGTCCGTTCGATGTACTGGCTAAAGGATCATTGAATACCTTTCTCAATGCCATGACCGGAAGCGATGTTACCATTTATCCGGTGGCCAGTATGAACAACAAAGACTATTTTAACCTCATGCATGTTTATCTTGATGCCGTTTTCAATCCGCTCATCTATGATGATCCCCGCATCCTGCAGCAGGAGGGGTGGCATCATGAACTTGTCAACCGTGACGCAGCGGTGGTTTATAAGGGCGTCGTCTATAACGAGATGAAAGGAGCGTTTTCCGATCCGAGCCGAGAAATGGAATATCAGGTTTTAAAAACACTTTTTCCCGATATGGGCTACGGTTATTCGTCCGGCGGTTATCCTCCTGCGATCCCAGAGCTGACGCACGAATCATTTATAAACTTTCATCGCACCTATTATCATCCCTCCAACAGCCACATTTTTCTTTACGGCGACGCTGATCTCGATCAGGAGCTGGCGTTTATTGATTCTGCTTATCTTTCCAAATATGAAAAATCACCCCGGATTAACATCCCCCATCAGTTGCCTTTTGAAGGGATGAAAACCGTCACTTCTTCCTACCCGATCGCTGAAGGTGGTGTGGTTGATCACCAGAGCTATTTGAGCTTAAGCTGGGTGACTGGTTCCGGCGCTGATCGCGCACTGGTGTTTGCGTTACAGGTGCTTCGGGAAGTGTTGGTGCAGCAGGAATCAGCACCGATCAGGTTGGCTTTGCAGCAGGCGGGCATAGGCCGCGAAGTGAGCGCTTTTGTCGATGAATTGAACCAGGTGCTGTTTCAGATCAACGTACAGAATGCTGAAGCGGATCAATTGGAGGAATTCCGAAAGATCGTAGGACGGGTATTGAGCGATGTCGTTGTTAAAGGATTGGACAAAGAGTCGGTTGAGGCTGCGATCAACCGCATGGAATTCAATCTGCGCGAAGGCGATGACGCACAAAAAGGATTGACCTATAATTTTCAAGCGATCCCTGGCTGGTTTTACGCTGATGATCCCTTTGTCAGCTTGGAATATGAAAAACCGTTGGCATTGCTCAAGACCGCATTGACGACAGATTATCTCGAATCGATCATTCAGCGCTCTTTCCTGGACAATCCGCATGCGTTGCTGCTGGCGCTTGCACCTCAACCGGGTCTCGAAAAAGAGAATGTCGCCCGTGCCGAGGCGGAAAATGCAGCGTTTAAGACGAAACTTTCCGAGTCGGAAATGGACTCGCTGATCATGCAGACACAGGAATTGATCGCTTATCAGCAGGAGGAAGATTCGCCGCAAGCTCTGGCCACGATTCCGATGCTGGAACTCCAAGACATCAATCCCCAGGCGGAATGGTACGCGATCTCTGAGCACCGAGCCGCCGATGTTCCGCTGATGCATTATGACGACTTTACCAATAACGTCATTTATCTGCGTCTCTTTTTTGACATGCGCGTCCTGCCGGTGGAACTTTTACCCTACGCATCACTGCTGGCTGAAGTGATGGGCAGTTTGGATACCCAGAATTACAGCTACGGTGCATTGGATAATGCGTTGAATCTCCATCTCGGCGGATTCAGTACTTTTTTGTCAACATTTTTGAAAGATCGGCTTGACAGCAATCTCGTCCCCAAATTTGTCGTCTCCGCTAAAGCTATGAATACCAAAACAGAAAAGCTGATGCAGCTTGTGGGCGAGATCGTCAACACCACGCGTTATGATGACATCGAGCGGCTGAAAACCGTGATTTTTCGCCATCAATCGCGCCTGGATGACCGCGTTAAAAGCAATGGGATCGGTTATGCGCGCACCCGATGGGCGTCCTATTACAGCAATGAGGGTAGGTTCAACGAAATCACCAGCGGGCTGGATTACTATCGCTTTGTCACCGATCTGACCCATTCATTTGACGCTCAGGCTGAAACCATCATCGCCAAGTTGAAACAGACCGCGGAGTTGTTATTCTCCCGCAATAATCTCCTGACTGCTGTCTCATGTCAGCAGAACGATTTAGCCGTCGTTTCAACGCATCTGGCGGCTCTTGCTCAAGCAATGCCGCAGGCAGCACCGCGTATGAACCAATGGACGTTCACTTTTGATAAAAAGAACGAGGGATTGTTGGCGGCGTCAAAAGTACAGTATGTGGTTAAAGGATATGATTTTAAAAAGCTCGGTTATGCCTGGAATGGTAAAATGCGCGTACTGGGTCAAGTT